>JBGQGO010000599.1:0-3809 GCA_041497455.1 Blastocatellia bacterium
AACACCACCACAAACGCTCCCATCGTCAACAAACCCCACAGCGCCAAATGAGTCTTCGACCGGTTTTGAGCGAATCGGCTCATCAGCAGCGTCCCGCCGATCATTCCTACGCCTATCATCGCGTTGATGATGCCAAACGCTAACGGAGTCGCTTGCAATTCATCGCGGACGTACACCGCGATCAGCGGCCCAAAGCAGGAGATCGCAAACATCCCGGCGGCCATCGCCAAGATCACGAACGAGATTGTCGCGTGGGTGAAGATGAATTTCACACCTGCCATCAAATCGTTCAAAACCGATTTGAGCGGATGGCTGTCTTTCGATGGCGTCACAGGCTCACGCGCGATCACCAGCGTCGCAATAATCGACGCCGAAAAGATAAAGCTGACGCTGTCGACGTAGTAACAAGAACTGGCCCCAAACCACCCGACCATAGCGCCCGCCAAGGCCGGGCTGACTATGCGCATGATCTGGAACGCTTGCTGGACTAGCGCGTTCGCCGCCAACAGACCTTCACGCGGGACGATTGTCCGCAACGTGACGGTTTGCGCCGGCATGAAGAATGCCGAAACCGCGCTCAGCAGGAAAAGAATCCCGTAAACCTGGCCGAGGGTCCCGGCGAAAACCAACGCCAATGCGAGCGCGGCGCGAGTCAGGTCGCTCGCGATCATCGTGCGTTTGACGTTCCACCGATCCACAAATACGCCGGCGACAGGTCCGATGAGAGCGAAGGGGATCATGAATGACACACTGATCCCCGTGACTTGCGCCGCGGTAGCGTGCAGGGTGAATGAGACGTAACTGAGCACCGCGAATATCGCCAGAAAATCACCGAACACACTGACGATCTGCGCCAACCAGAGCCGCCGAACGGGTCTCAGTTGCAGGACTTCGCGAATGGTCATTTGACGCGCGGCTTCCGCCATATCTAATTGCTCCGACGCTCTCGAGAGAATTGACCGTTTCTTAATACCAGAACTTGAGACAGCTTGTACGAAAAAAGTTCGACGCAGGGCCGAGAAAAACTTCTGCCGTGGCGTGTTTCATCCTCGGTTCTGGCCCCTTCGTCCCGGCCCTAGGCGCATTTGTCCCAAACTTGTTCTCTGCTCCCCGCGCACGTCATAAACTCCTACAACGTTGATCGCTTGCAGGCGGCCGGTCCGGGACGCCGAAGGTGGGCGATATGGACGATGTGCTTTGGGCGGCGAGCACTACCTTCGCGGGTTGATTCATCAGATGTTGGGGAAATGGTCATGCAAGTACTTAGGTTGAGCAACCAAGCGTACGCGCCGATCTCCAGTAACGCGTCTGCGGACTTCGGCTCACAGCTAATAGGACAAAGCCTGATCGGAGTCAGCAGGTGGACCCAGACTGCTCGGATGCTTGTTGCAGTGCATGCGGCTCACGACAATGCCGTCATCCTGGAAGGTGAGCGCGGCACAGGAAAGAAGCTCCTCGCCCGGTTGATACACCGGTTTAGCTCACGTCACGAAGGTCCGTTCGTTTCCCTGACGCTCGGCTCAACCAGTGACGAGGTTGCGCGTGCAGTGTTGTTCGGTCCGGCGCCAGAGCGATCAGTTTGCGGCGCCAGCGGCGACAAGGGACTCGCGGAACTGGCGCAGGGAGGCACGCTGTACATAGACGGGCTTTCAGAAGTCTCGCCCTCCCTGACAGACGATATCGTCAAGCTTGCCGAACGTCGAAGCTTTAACTACGAGGGAGAAAGGCCGGTTCGCATCCTTCTTGGTTGGGGGATTCAATTTGGGTTTTGTCGTTCGACTGCAGCCGTCAACGCGGCAAGCACCGGTTTGGACTACGAGAGAATCCAGATCCCGCCGCTGCGTTCAAGGCCCGATGATATTGAGGCGCTGGCTGTGCACTTCATCAGACAGCTCTTTGAGCAAGCCGGGAAAGAGTTGAGGAAGATATCTCCCGAAGCCTTGAAGGCCTTGCGCGCGTACGACTGGCCTCGAAACGTGACAGAGCTGAGGGCCCTCGTGAATCAACTGGTCAAGCAGTTGAGTCCGCCTTCAATCGATGTTTCACACCTTCCCGCTTACCTGGGTGGTTCGAGTGGAGCGAACAGTATCCTTCCTGCGTCGGGGCTCGACCTCGATAACGAAGTAAGACGGGTTGAAGTAGATCTCATTTGCGCGGCGCTTAGACGGAGCCGTGGGCTGCAAAACAAAGCCGCCCAGCTACTCCGGATCAAGCCAACGACACTCTTCATGAAGATCCGGCGCCACGGCATCGATGTGGGAGCTTTCAGGTGAAAGATTCAACGGTCCTCCGCTGGCTTCGCCGTCCCCGCGCGAGTCACACCTTGAAAAAAACCGAATGACCAATAGCAGGCCGCGAGCAAATACATCGGCGAAATCGACACGAACACAAGGAACGCTCGTCCGTCAGTTCTTGCAAGCCAACTGGCTGCTCTCGCCAGTCTGACAAGAGGCATCAACGCAATCAATGCAGGATGACGAAGCAAAACATCGCCGGGCAGTCCACCCCGCCTTCGAGCTTCCGCTGAACACTTCCCAAGGCTGACTTGATAGGACAAGACTTGCCGCCAGCCAGTTCGATTCAGATGAGTCACTTCGATTGCCGGGTCAAACAGGATGCGCTCGCCTGACTTGTAGATCTTCCAGTTGAACAGAACGTCTTCGGCCAGCCACATGTCCTCATCGAAGTAACCGTAGCGTTCCAGCGCCTCGCGCTTGTATGCAACGTTCGCCGTCGGAACGGTCTTCTCGAGCCGCATCGGCGCAGCGGGAATGAACTCCTTGAACTCGAGCAGGTAGCCGGTCCAGCCGCTCAGGCTCTTAGGTGTGCCGTTGCGGAGCGAGCCTCCAACTGCGGCGTATTCCGCCTCGCGGTGACGAGCGATCATGCGTTCAATCAAATCAGGCTGCGCTACGCAGTCTGAGTCTATCATCAGGCAGAATGGCGCGTGCGTGGATCGCGCGCCCACGTTTCGCGCGGCGCCGGCAAAAGTGCGCCGGTCAAGATGAATGAGCCGGACTGAAGGAAATTCCCGCGCAACGATCTGTGGTGTTTGATCCACAGAGCTATCGACGACAATCACGTCGTAAGGGATAGACGTCCGCTGAGCGAGTATCGCAGCGAGGCAGCGCCGTATTGTCTGCTCAGAGTTGTAGCAGGGAACGATGACGGATACGATAGGCTCGATTGAAGGCATCACGTAGACCTTAGATATATCGTCCGAGCTAGCGTTAAGCAAGATTGACAGGCGCGACACGCTCAAATAGCTTCTTAGCGAAATGGACTTTCAAGTTGCCGTCGTAGTCGTGAGCTACAATACCAGAGACCTGTTACTCGATTGCCTGGCGTCAGTGCTCGAGAGCACGCAAGGCCGGAGCATCGAACTGGTGATCGTTGATAACGCGTCCGAGGACGGCAGCTACGAAGCGGCTTTCGCGGCTTACCCTCACGCGCGCTTGATTCAGAACTCGACAAACCTCGGATTCGGCGCGGCTTGCAATCAGGGAATCAGGGCCACAAGCTCGAAGTTCATTTTGCTGCTTAACAGCGATGCGCGGCTGACAGCGCAAGCGTTCCAAGCTCTGTGCGACTGCCTGGAACAGAATGAACGCCGTGGAGCCGCGGGCTGCAGGTTGATCGATGCTGCGGGCGCTGAAGTGATCAACACCAGAAACTTCCTTACGCCGTTGAATCAGGCCTTCGAGCTTGCCGGAATCAAACTTGGAATGCGCCGCCTGCGGAGAACGCGCCGGCCAAACCTCGACCGCAACCTTGTGGATTGCTCGGTTGATTGGATAGACGGCGCCTGT
>JBGQGO010000600.1:0-3789 GCA_041497455.1 Blastocatellia bacterium
ACTTGGAGGAACCCATGAAAAGAACAGCTTGGAGAGTAGTAAGTCTAGCTCTGTGCATAGCGATGACGGCGTTGCTAGCCGTTGCCCAGAACACAACTGCGCCAAAGGCCGCGCCCAAGAAAGCGGCGCCTAAGAAGGCTAAACCGATGGCTGACGCACAGCCGCCGCAGTGGTCATCGATTTCCGTAGTTCGCGTCAAACCGGATATGGTTGCCGAGTGGCAGGACTTGCAGAAGAATGTCGTCAATCCTGCGCTCAAGAAAGCCGGCGTGAAGGAACGCAGTATCTTTGAGACTGCGGTGTTCGGCGAGTCGTTCGAGTACGTAGTCATAACTCCGATCACAAGCTTCGCCCAGTACGATGAGCAGGTGGGGCTGTTGAGAAAGACCCTCGGCGAGGATGCTTACCGGGACTACCAGGCAAAGTCGCGCCGGTGTGTCGTGAGCGTGCACACTTATGGCGAACTGGCTCGCCTTGATTTGAGCTACATGGGCAAGATGATGACAATGACCGGGCCTCCTAAGCTTGCGGTGGTGACCTCGCTTAGTGTTGTGCCCGGCCGCGCGGCTGCATTCGAGAACCTGGTGAAAACCGAAGTCCTGCCGGTGATGAAAAAGGCGGACGTGATCGGTTACTTCGTCAGTCAGAGCATGTTTGGCGGCGACGCTTGGGGCTACACCTCGGTGGTGTTCCAGGACAGCTTCGCAGAGATCGGCAAGGGGTCGCCTTTCCTGCGGGTACTCGGCCCAGCGGGAGCTGCGAACTTTTTCGCTAAGTTTGCCGGAGTGGTGGCGCATCAGGAGAGAGTGATCGCGCGCTTCAACCCCGACCTTAGCTTTTCCACTGCGCAATGATGGCAGCGCTCACGCGATAGCAGTATGCCGGGCGCTCTTTGTGTGAGCGCCCGGTAGCAGCAAGAAATGGAAGTTCCGCTATGACAATCTTGTCGCTCAGAATCCGCCTCGCCGGCCTGGCTCTTATTGTCTTCGCGCTGCACGCCGTCACGCCTGCCGGCGGCCGGAACCAGGGAGAGAAAGATCCGCGCTCCGAAAAGATCGATAAGGTGTTCGCTCAATGGGACAAGCCTGATTCTCCTGGGTGCGAACTGGCGGTCATCAAGGACGGCCAGATCGTCTACAAACGCGGGTACGGAATGGCTAACCTCGAGCACAACATTCCGATGTCGCCTGCGTCGATTATGGACACTGGATCAGTCTCGAAACAGTTCACCGCGATGGCGATCGCGCTGCTCGCCGAGCAGGAAAAGCTCGCCCTTGACGATGACGTTCGAAAGTACGTGCCTGAGATTCCTCAATACGAAGCTCCGATAACCATCCGCCAATTGATTCATCACACCAGCGGCGTCCGCGACTACCTGACGCTGATGAGCATCGCCGGCATGCGCGACGATGACTATTACGTCGACGGCGAAGTCGTCAATCTGCTCGCGCGGCAAAAGGAGTTGAACTTCAGGCCCGGGAGCGAGTTTCTCTATAGCAACTCGGGATATTTCCTGCTGTCGCAAATCGTGAAGCGCGCTTCGGGCAAGACGCTGCGCGAGTTCGCCGACGAGAACATCTTCAAGCCTCTCGGGATGACCCGGACGAGGTTCTACGATGACCACAATGAGATAGTGAAGAATCGCGCGGCCAGTTACGTTCCACGAAGGGGCGAAGGCTTTCAAATCGCCGCGACCACACTGGACATGGTGGGCGACGGCAACGTGTTCACTTGCGTCGAAGACCTGTTCCTGTGGGACCAGAACTTCTATCACAACAAACTGGGGAAAGGTGGACAGGAGCTGATCAGCCAGGTGCTGACTACCGGGACGCTCAACAGCGGCGAGAAGATTGATTACGCTTTCGGTCTTGTGATCGGTGAGTACAGGGGACTGCGAATCGTCGAGCACGGAGGCGCGTTTGTAGGCTATCGCGCGATGACAATGCGGTTCCCGGATCAGCGGTTCTCCGTGATTCTGCAGTGCAACCTCGGCACGATGAACCCGAGCAATCTGGCGAGGCGTGTAGCCGACATATACCTTGCCGATCAGTTCAAGACCGAAGCCAGGGGCGCTCAAAAGCCGGAGGCGAAGTTTATCGAACTGCCTGAGCAAGGTCTCAAGGACAGGGCTGGCGCTTATCGGAATCAGAATAACGGCGTCATCTGGAAGCTGTACGTGAAGGACGGAAAGCTGTTTGCGGACGTTCCCAACTTAAGCATTCGCTTTGGGGCGATGAGCGCGACCGAGTTCCGTTCCATCGGAACGCCTGTGGAGTTTACTCTCAGATTTGAGAAGCAAGGTCAGGCGCCGGCGCTGCGGATGCAACGTGGACCAGACAGGCCGGTGACGCTCGAAGCAGTCCAACTGGTTAAGCCGGCTCCGGAGCAGTTGGCTGAATACACGGGCGATTATCGCAGCGATGAAGTGCAAGCGACTTACACGATTGTGCTGGAAAACGGCAAGCTGTTCTTGAGACATGAAAACGAATACAAGGACTACCCGAAGAATCCGTTGGAACCTACGACCAGCGATACGTTCTTCGTTCAGGGAATCAGTCTTCGTTTTACGCGCGACGCGCGCAAGCAGGTGTCGGCTTTCACATTGAACGCCGGCCGCGTCAAGAACATCAGGTTCGTTAAGAAGACGGGCTGAATAGAATAGACCTTGTCAGTCGAGGAAAGTTCGTAGTTCGGCCTTCAGGCGGAAGTTTGTACTGGCACAACTGCTACACCGGCGAGGACAAACTTCCGCCTGAAGGCCTAACTACGAACTTTCCTCATAGACTAAAGGCTATGCTGCTCCGCAAACCGTGCCCGATCAGCCAAATTACTCTACTCGATCACGGGCGGTTTGATATACTCCTTTGCTGTAATGACCGCCTGTTCCCAGTGCAAGCAGACTTCGAATGTCCTCAGGATACTGAAGTGCGTGTTGTGCTTTAAGCCGGTGTGTGAGAAATGCGCGGTCCGGCGCCATGCGCAAAGGTTTTGCTCGAAAGATTGCGCCAAGTCGTTCTTCCTCGACGAGAACGGTGAACTGGGCACGGAGTCATAGTCACCAGGAGTCCAAATCATGAACCTGATCGAACGTCCGCGAAGGCTTCGCCGTACTGCAACGATCCGCGCGCTTGTCCGCGAAACCAGACTGTCGCCAGATGACTTCGTCTATCCCTTGTTTGTCTGCGAAGGCGAAGGCGTTCGCCGCGAAATCGGCTCTATGCCGGGCGCGTTCAACCTGTCGATCGATGAGCTTGTTAAGGAAGTAGAAGCGGCGCGCAGCGTAGGCGTGCGATCGGTGATCCTCTTCGGCGTGCCCGATCAAAAAGACGCCGCGGGGACTCAAGCATACGCCGAAGACGGAATCACTCAGCGGGCGATTCGCGCTCTGAAGCGCGAGGTGAAGGACACGCTGGTCATAGCAGACAACTGTTTGTGCGAGTACACCGATCACGGTCATTGCGGAGTGATCGAAGACGGCGAGGTGCTCAACGATCCGACTCTCGATTTGCTGGCCCGCACTGCGGTCTCGCAAGCCGAAGCGGGCGCGGACATCATCGCGCCCTCAAACATGATGGATGGGTTCGTGGTCGCGATTCGCGAAGGGCTGGATGAAGCCGGCTTCGAACACATCCCGATCATGTCTTATGCGGTGAAGTACGCGTCGGGCTTTTACGGTCCGTTCCGCGAGGCTGCACAATCGGCTCCTCAATTCGGCGACCGGCGCGGGTATCAGATGGACCCGGCTAACGCGCGCGAGGCGATGCGTGAGGCCGAGCTTGATTACGAGCA
>JBGQGO010000601.1:0-3772 GCA_041497455.1 Blastocatellia bacterium
CCGGCGGCGACGGTGCTCGTCACGGCGCGCGTTGTATTCGTCCACCGAGTAGACGAACAACCAGTCGTCAGGGACGCGATAGAGCAGGCAAACCTCGGTTGCTTGCGAGCCGTCGTGGTATCGGACTTCGCCCCTGCCTTGCGGGGCAGAGTAAGACGACTCGGCTGCGACGATGCGCGCTACGAGATCGACGATTACGATGCCCGCATCCCAAGACTGTTCGTTTGCCCCCGCGTGAAACGAAGAGAAAGGCGTTCGATCATCAACTGGCTTGATGAAGCGCTCCAACACGGTTTCGAGTTCTGCAATCGTCTCGGGCTCGGCGGACAATGCGGCGACAACAGCGTCGGCGACGCCCCCATGCACCGTGCCGTTTATTGCACCGTTGCTATCCAGGATGTTTAGTCTGACTTCGCTCATAAGAATTCACCGCCTTTCGTAGTAGCGACCTTAGACGGATCAGAAGCTCGGTGCTCGCTGGCGATCCCAACTGAGCCCTTGGGTGTTTGCCGTTTGCCCTTCGCCTTCTGGCTTACCGCTAAGAGGCGCGTCGTTGATTTCCACCAGACGTATGTTTCGTGAATTGCCTAAACGGGATGGTGCTTCAATCCGTCAACAGTCGAGTTTTGGATTCCCAGGTATCGCCAGGATAGCAAAGTGAGCGAAGACCGCCAAGGCTCCGGGGTGCGTCAGAACTTCGCGCATACCTAAGAACGAGCAGCAATCATCAAACTCCCAACGGCTTTCGGAGACCTGCGCCTTCAGGCTCACGGCAACGCAACTGCAATCACTCGAAGGAGCCCGGTTGACCTAACGCCGCCACTGAACTTGTTTAGGCCGAGACCTCCGACTTCAATGGTAAGCGAGTCGACGCTCAAGCTCTTCACATAAGCGCCAACCCACAGTGAAGCGGTGCGTCCTCGCGAGGCGTCCATCACGACTTCTTCGAGTGCGCCGCCGGTTGAATCGGCAGAATAGTAGATCCTGATTAGCAACCGCGTGCTTCCCAGACCGTGTTGAAAGTTATAGAGCTTGCCGCGCGTCGCCGGGAACAACCCACTATCAAATGAACGAAGGTTGACCGGTGGGCCTGGAGGGCCGGCTGGTCCGGTGTCACCTTTCTCACCTTTAGGACCTTGAGGTCCGGGAAGACCCTGGGGACCAGGATCACCTTGTGCGCCTCTAGGTCCTTGCGGCCCAACGTAGCCCTGCGGTCCGATTGGCCCCGCGTCTCCCGGCGGGCCCTGGGGTCCCTGATATCCCTGCGGTCCTTGAGGCCCGGCCGGCCCTTGCATATTCGCATCGTGTCCAGAGGGACCTTGCGGCCCGGGCGGTCCTGCGGGCCCGGGTGGGCCTTGCGGTCCTGATGGACCCTGCGGCCCCGGAGGTCCCGGTTGACCGCCTCCCGCGCCGGGCGGCCCTTGTGGGCCAGCGGGACCTGCGGGCCCAGGCGGTCCCGGTGGGCCTGGCGGACCTTGTGGTCCGGGCGGGCCTGGCCTGCCTTCCTGTCCCGGAGGCCCTTGCTGTCCCTGTGCTCCTTGCTGCCCTTGCTGTTCGGTATCGGCTTGAGGGCTCGCAGAAAACTCTGTTAGTTCACTTGAGGGTAGGTTAGGTAGGTTAGACGCATCAGAGGGAAGGCGAAACTGGTATCGAATGGACTCGTGCTGCAACGGAAGCGCGAGCATGCTTCGGCCGTCCATAGTTCCCAAGCTCGGTCGGGCGGCTCCAAGACACAAGAGGATAATCCAAAGCTCCAAGTATTTCATTTCGGCTCCTCAGATCGCACCCCTTCTGCAAACGCGGAGGATTCCTCAACAGTGAAGGCTGGCCAGACGGAAACGTTGCCTGAGCGCTCGCCCGATGTTGGCGCGCGGCGGTCCTCAAGCTTAGACTTGCGGGCTCGCTCCAGACTTTCCGCTGCAAGAGAAGGTAAGTTGGTAACTGAGTCTCGGGTAGTGTGAGATCAGATCACGGCGCTGGCTCGCAACTCTCCAATTTCATCTGTCGCGAGGCCAAGCTCTGCAAGAACCTCGTCGGTGTGCTCGCCCAATGTCGGGGCGCGGCGACATGCACCGGCGGGCGTTTCGCTCAAGCGCAGCGGCGGGCTCGCGATCGGGACGGGCTTTTTGCCTCCGGGGTACTCGACCTGTTCGAGAAGATTTCGCGAGTTCACTTGCGGATCAGCGAGGACTTCGTCCAGGTTGTAACAGGGTCCACACGGAACCCGCGCGGCTTCAAGCTCGGCGATCGCCTGGTCACGAGTGCGCTCGGCGCACCACGCGGACATCGCCGCGTTGATCACCGCTGAGTTGTTGCCGCGCGAGATGTCATCCTTGCAGCGAGGATCATCGATCAAATCCCCTCTGCCGATAAGCCGAGCCCATCGGCGGAACATCTGATTGCCGATCGTAGGAACGATGATCCATCCATCTCGCGTCTGGTAAGCATCGCTCGGCGCCGCATAGTAGCCGGTGTTTCCCATCTGCTCGCGGCGAATCCCCATCGTCTTGAGCTCGGCCAGCAACGGCGTCATGAATGTCACTCCGGTTGCAAGCAGCGACACGTCTATCAACTGGCCCCGACCGGTCTTCTGCCGATGATAGAGCGCGGTCATCGCTCCAAACGCTCCGTGCAGCGCCGTTCCGTAGTCGGCCCAGGAAACGATCGAGCGGACTGGCGGACCGGGGAATCCAGTCAGGCTCATCGCGCCGCTCATCGCCTGAGCGACTCCGTCAAAGCCCACGCGATCGGCATACGGACCATCGGGCCCAAACGCGGAAGCCATCACAAGGATGATGTCGTCTTTCACCGGGCGAAGCGAATCGTAGTCAAGCCCAAGCTTCTTCATCACACCTAGCGGCAGATTGACAACAACAATATCGGCGCTGCCGACGAGACGGCGGATGATCTCTCGAGCTCTGGGATGGCCAAGATCGAGCGTGATGCCGCGCTTGTTGCGATTGATGTTGAGGAACAGACCGCCCTCGCCGCTTTCGGTCACCGGTCCGAGTTTGCGGTCTTCGCCTCCATCGCGCCGCTCGACGCGGATCACATCGGCGCCGAAGTCAGCGAGCAACATCGCGCAGTACGGACCGGCGATGAAGCGGCCAAAATCGATGACTCGAATTCCTTCAAGAGGTCCCGGCATAACGCGCAGCATCGTACCTTTTGAGATCGGTTTATTCAACTCAGGAGACTGCGCCGTTCCTCACGCCGGATGTTGATAATGCGACAGATTGTCGAGATTGTGTGAAATCCCCCCAACGGCAGTTGGGGGATTGTTCAGGTGCAGCCTACAAACGAAGGCGGCGAATTCTTCTTTGAATCCCACCCACGGCAGTGGGTGGATTGTTCAAGCCCAGCCTACAAAGAGAGCCGCCCGCCCCCTTTGTTTTTGTTATCTCTCTCTCCTCGCGCCGCGAGGGGAGAGAAGGAGAGGAAAAACGGGAATCCCGGGTGCGCCTCTGCATAGGCTGGGCTTGAACGATCCCCCAACTGCCGTTGGGGGGATTTCATACACTCTTCGAACTGTGCAGGAAGTGGAAGTCTCGCGCCCCAAGACAACCAAAGAAGAGAAAACGTATACAAAGCACTCGCTGAACCCAAGCTGTTTGAACCGAGGGGTTCACGCCCGTGTTTTTGACTTGGCAGGCGCGCGGCCATATAATCCGGCCGGCCTACTTCCGCTGCTTTAGGAGGCAGCTTCCCGGTGCACCTGCGTATCGCATACGTCTTCGTCTTGCTGGTCGCCTGCGCGTCGCTTGCCGCGTGC
>JBGQGO010000602.1:0-3772 GCA_041497455.1 Blastocatellia bacterium
TCAACGAATCGTTCGCGCGCAACTCGAAGACAATCTCGCGCTGCCCGGTTACGATGGCGATCAGTGGGTTGAGCTGCACGGCTATCAGAATCGTGATTGGATTGCGCTGATCGGATTGTGGCGAGCCGAAAACTCACAGCTCCTAGCTGCAGGCGAATCCGCGCCTCAAGGGGCGTGGGCGCACACGCTGACTATCGGCGGTTCCGAACCGATGACTCTTGGGTTCGTGCTCGATGATTACGTCGATCATATGGTCAGTCACCTTCGCCATATCGGAGTTGAGGTAGATGACATCCTCGCGTCTGCTTCGCAACACGGATTATCGATCTATCCCGAGAAGCCGGCGCAAACGGATTATCCGATCAACGAGTTGATGCGGCGGCGCTGGAGCCCGCGGGCATTCGAAGAAGGGCGGCCGGTTGAGCGCGAAACCGTGCTCACGCTTCTGGACGCCGCGCGCTGGGCGCCCTCGTGTTTCAACGATCAGCCGAGGCGCTTTCTGGTGTTCGACGGTTCAGACCCGGAAGCGCTGGAGCGAGCGCGAGCGTGTTTGAGTCCGGGGAACGCGTGGGCGCTGAAGGCGCCGGTGCTGATGCTATCCGTCGCGCGCGATACGTTCGAGCAAAACGGTAAGCCCAACCGATGGGCGCAGCACGATACCGGATTGGCGACCGAGAACTTGTTGCTACAAGCCGTCGAACTGGGGCTGGCGGCTCATCCGATGGCGGGCTATGACGCCGACCGCACACGAAGCGAGTTCGGAATTCCCGAAGGCTTCACTCCGATTGCGATGATCGCGATCGGCTACCCCTACCGCGGCAAGCTTGATGATCTGGATGAGAAGCTGCGCGGAAAAGAACTCAGCTCGCGTGAACGCAAATCGATCGGCGAGATTGCATTCGCCGGAATGTGGAACGCGCCATAAGGCCACACCGCCATACGTGGTCAGCTTTGTGGAATTGCTAGCCTCGAATCCGATGGTCAGGGCTAGATAAGCTGGCGGTGGCGACGGCGTTTCCCGCCTCGTCGGCTATTTCCCTTTTCGTGTATTTTTCCCTGTCCTTCCGTCTCCCTTTAAGCAGAGAACTAATCTTTGAAAAGGGGTGACTTGACATCCATTTTTTTTCGAAACTGTTCATTAGTGAACAGAAAGCCATTCCGAGTAGGTATATCGTTCATATTTTGGAGCGATTTGCTGAAAGAAAAGGAGGTAGAACCGTGAAAAAATCCGTCTTCTTAACAACGTTCCTGTTTTTGTTGTTGTCTAGCGCGGCGGCTGCTCAGCCGTCCATCTCCTCCTTGTCGGCCTCCACACTCTCCCGCAGTGGGCGGTTGCTCATCCAGGGATTGGGGTTTGGAGCGGAACAGGGAACATCACAGGTCCAGATTGGCGGGCTCAACGCGTTGGTGACGCGCTGGTCGGACACTCTCATCGCCGCTTATGTTCCGGAATCAGCTCCAACCGGCGCCGCGACGGTAAGAGTGATCGCCGGAGTTGCAAGCAATACTGCTGCGCTCGGCGTCACTCTGCGTCAGCCGAATGGCCGGGTGAAGTGGCGATTCCAAGCGGATTCGGACTACATCTACCAGCGTCCGGCGGTCGGGCCGGATGGAACCATCGTCGCGCACGACTCGAGCGGCATTGTGTATGCGCTGACACCGGACGGCGGGTTGAAGTGGATTTTCAAGACCCGTGTTTACGCCTCTGGCCCGCCGAGCATTGGGGCGGATGGTACGGTCTATGTTGCTTCCAGCTCTACGATCGACGCCATCGATTCGAATGGAAACCCGAAGTGGAGTTTCACTGAGCCCCAGGGCGGGCAAGGAGTCATCGCCGGGCCAACGGTCGGGCCGGACGGCAATATCTATGTGGTCTCGGACTTTGCGGGACTGGGCGCCTTCTCGCTGTCACCAACCGGGCTGCTGTTGTGGTTCAATCTCGGGAGTCCGGTGATGAGTCAGCGAGGCCAGTTGGGAGCAGAGATCGTTTTCGGGCCTTCACGCGCCGGAGGTCCTTTGGACCGTTTCTATGTCGCCTTCGATGCCGCGGCTACAGATCCTCAGGAGCATCTCTACGCTTTCCGTCTGACTGGCACGCAGGAATGGTCGGTTCCTCTTTCCTTGTCCAAGGATTTGTTCATGCAGGGACAGCAGCAGCCTGCCGTTGGACCGGACGGCACGGTATTCGAGACCGGCGCTATCCCGCTGGGTGGAAACTGGTCGCTTAACGCGTTCTCACCCTCCGCCGGCAGCTTGATGAGAGGTTTCTCTCCGTCTCCCGGCAACGGGATGTCACCGCCGGATATCGGCGCCGATGGCACAGCCTACTTTGCGCACAGCCTGGCCTACCTCCAGGCGGTGAGCTCATCAAACGCTCTCCGGTGGCAGTTTTTCGACGGCAGCATCTTGAACTCCCCGATTGTCAGCCCGGCGAACGATCTGGTCGTTGTGGGTGGTAATCCTAATTTCGGTATACCGGGCTTTGTACGCGGGCACAGCGCCGCCAACGGCCAGCTTCTCTGGAGCGTGAACCTCGGAGTAGAGAATGGCGGCAACCAGTCGATTGAATCTCGCCCGCGCTTCACCCCCACAGGAAACGCCGTCTACTTCGGAACGGTGGTATTGGGCGGGAGCACCGCGGACACTTACTGTTATCTCTATGCGCTCGACACAGGAGGAGGCGCCGCCGCGATTGCTCCGGTCCTGACTTCGCTGACGCTCACTCCAAATAGCGTGACCGGAGGCGCTGCTTCCACAGGTCAAGTGACCTTGAGCGCGCCCGCCGCGGCAGCAGGGGCAGTCATATCTCTTTCCAGCAGCAACACGGCTGTTGCCGGCGTGCCCGCAACCGTGAAGGTTTCGGCGGGTTCAACCGGTGCGTCTTTCTCCGTGTCCACAAATGCTGTGTCCGCCACCGCGGCCGCCACGATCTCCGCGACATTTGCAGGGGTGGCAAAAACGGCGGCGCTTACAGTAGCTTCAGCGCCTCGTGTCCTGACTTCACTGACGCTCACTCCGAATAGCGTGACCGGAGGCGCTGCTTCCACAGGTAAAGTGACCTTGAGCGCTCCCGCCGCGGCAGCAGGGGCAGTCATATCTCTTTCCAGCAGCAACACGGCTGTTGCCGGCGTGCCTGCAACCGTGACGATTCCGGCGGGTTCAACCAGTGCGTCATTCTCCGTGTCCACGAATGCAGTGTCCGCCACTGCGGCCGCCACGATCTCGGCGACATTTGCAGGGGTGGCAAAGACGGCGGCGCTTACAGTAGCTTCAGCGCCTGTCGGAGACACGGTGAGCATTCAGACGGCTGACTACAAGGCCTCCAGGCGGCGGTTGACTGTAGAGGCAACCAGCACGAGCTCGACCGCGACTTTGAAGGTCTACGTCACGTCCACGGGCGAGCTGATCGGAAAGCTGACGAACCAGGGCGGCGGTAAATACCAGGGCCAGTTCACACGCTCGACCAACCCGGTCAACATAACAGTCAGGAGCAGCCTGGGGGGTGTGGCCGGCAAGAGTGTAATCGTGAGGTAGCGCTTTCCGGCGAGGCTTTCAATGAGAATCTGATTTGCGCGGGCGTGTCGCCGAGGCACGCCCCGCTTGAAATTAGCCGAAGCTATAATCGAGAACGCAGGGCGCTTAAATCATAAACCGAGTTTCTTGCTCAACCTGGTCTTCAGGCTTACCGCTTCGTCGAAGCTCTTTCCCGCTTTCGCGGCGGAGCCTTCAAGCGAGAATGCGTGCCAGCCGGTCTTCGCCTCAGCCAACGTGA
>JBGQGO010000603.1:0-3771 GCA_041497455.1 Blastocatellia bacterium
CACGGCGGTTTCATCATCGAATATCTCTTCAAGCCCCAACCCCTGATGCGCCCCAGCTTCGAGCCGATAAAGGTCAATGTGGAAAAATCGCAACCGCCCTTCATGAGAATTGACAAGTGTGAATGTCGGACTGGTCACATCCGCCGGGTCGATTCCTAAGCCCGCTGCCAGTCCTTTGGCGAAGACAGTTTTTCCAGCGCCAAGGTCGCCTTTTAGGAGAAACACCTCGCCGCCCTTGAGTTGTTCGCCGATGCTCCTCGCGAGCGCGAACGTCTCTTCAGCCGAATGAGTGATGAACTCTCCAAGATATGTTTCTGGCTTCTGGTTTCTGGTTTCTGGTTCAGATGATGAATCGACTCTCATCTGACTAACCTTTCCGTATCGCCGCCGACTGAGATGAACGCCTCGCCAAGATGAGCCGTAATGTCCGATGCGATCATTGCGCGAGCGCCCAGTCGCGACGCTGCGATGTCACCGGCCAACCCGTGCAAGTAGACCGCGGCGATTGTCGCGCCCAGCGGATCGTCCGGCTTCTGCGCGATGAACGACGCGATTATTCCCGTCAGCACGTCTCCCGTTCCTCCGGTGGCCATGCCGGCATTGCCGGTGGCGTTCACATACACCTGGCCATCGGGCGCGGCGATAACGCTGGGACTGCCCTTAAGAACAAGGATCACGCTGAGATTCACCGCGAACGAACGCGCCAGGTCGATCGGGTTCTTGAGCACCTCGGCAATGGGTTTCGAGATGAGCCTCGCCATTTCCCCGGGGTGGGGGGTTAGGATTAGCGGCAGCTCGGCGCTGCCCCGCAGATTCCTGGCCCACGGCGCCAGCGAGTTCAGCCCGTCCGCATCGATCACCATCGGCCGCTGTCGCTTTACCGCTGCCACTCGCATGAAGGCGCGAGTTGATTTGTCGGTCGAGCCAAGCCCGGGTCCGATCGCAAGAACGTCGCGCTCCGCCGCCAGCTCAAGAACGCGCACTGCGGCTTCGCGAGCAACCGAACCCGCCCTTGTTTCTACGAGTGGTTCTGTCATGCACTCGGGGATCACGCGGGAAGCAACGATCGCCTGACATGATTCCGCGGTTGCGATAGTAACCAGCCCGCATCCTGCCCGCAGCGCCGCTTCGCCAGCGAGACAAGCCGCGCCCGTTTTCCCGCGCGAGCCGGCTACAATCAACACCTTCCCGACGTCGCCTTTGTTCGCGTGAGGACTGCGGCGCGAAGCCGCGAGCCATCGCACAACATCGCCGCGCTCGACCAGATTCAGGCGCGAGCCTGATGAGTTTACTAATTCTTCGGGCGAGCCGATGAAAGCTATCACCAGTTCTCCGCAAAGATCCGCTGCTGGCGGAAGAGTGTTGCCGATCTTGGGTGCAGTGAATGTCACCGTCAGGTCGGCCTTCACTGCCGGACCAATAAGCTCCTGCGAATCAGAAGCGACGCCCGAAGGGATATCAACCGAGATTACCGGCGAGTCGTTGGTGTGATCGTTCAGCAGATGAATCGCTTCTTCAAACAAGCCCGACGCCGGGCGCGTCAAACCGGTGCCGAATATCGCATCGAAGAACAGAGTGTGTGGATAAGCGGTTGCTTCCGCCCAGAATTGCTCGGCGGTTTCGATTTCGACGAATCGAAAGTTAGTGCCCGCTGTGGCTGCGATATCGAGCGCCGCTTCGAAGTTCGTGCGCGCGTCTCCCTTGGCGTCCTGGACGCGGCCAAGCAACAACACATCAATTTCAGCGCCTTTGTTATGGAGGAGCCTCGCGATCGCAGCTCCGTCGCCGCCGTTGGCGCCGCGTCCGCAGATTATCAGCGCGCGTTTGTCAGCTACATCGCCAAGCTTTTTTTCCGTTGCTTCGACGGTGCGCGCGGCGGCGTTTTCCATCAGCACGAGGCTCGGCACGCCGAACCGCTCGGTGGTCAAGCGGTCAACCTCACGCATCTCGGCTGCCGATAGGATCTTCATATGCTCTTATCGCGCCTTGATGTCGTAGCACGCGAGCGTTCCCTGATTGCGTATGTAGAACTTCCCGCCGCAGACGACTGGATGCGCCCAACTCGGCCATCCCTGATCGGCAATCTGGAAACGGCCCTTCTCCTTGTAACCTGCCGATGACGCGTCGGCCAATCCGACGACGTTGTTCTCGCCCAGCAAGTAGAGCTGGCCATCGGCGTAAGTCAGCGTTCCTTTGCCAACGCTGCGGTCGCGCCAAACCGTCTTGCCGGTGGCGAACTCGACGCAGCTCAGGATCGCGTTGTTGAATCCGTATAGAAAGCCGTTGAGCAGCACGACGCCACCGTGATGGTTCATCATCTCGCGGCTGAAGTAAATCTCTTCAGCTTTGACCGAGCCGCCTTCCGCTTTCAAGCCAAGCAGCGCGCAGCCGGTGCCGTAGTCAGACGTATAGAAGACTTTGTTGTCGTGCACTATCGGAGTCGCGATGTTGGCGGTGTTATTTGAAACCCGCTCGTAACGCCACATGAGCTTGCCGTCCGAAGCGCGAACGCCAACGCCTGCCCGGCCCGTGAAGCCTACGATCGTGCGCACGCCTCCGATGTCGGCGGCTACGCAAGAGGAATAAGCGGCCTCGTCGCTCAGCTCCTTTGTAGTCCAGATTGTTTTTCCGGTCGCCTTGTCGAGCGCAACGATGCTGGCCCCTTCCCCGCCGGGCGTCACAATCAAGCGGTCGCCGTCAATCAGAGGCGACTCGCTTATGAGCCATTTCGGGTTGCGTCCGCCGAAATCCTTGAGGATATTTCGACGCCACACGACGGAACCATCCGCGATCTTGAGGCATCCGAGGTCGCCGCTCTCCGCGAGCGCATAGAGCCTGTCGTTTTCGACCGTCGGTGTACCCCTTGGCCCGGGTCCTTTATCCTGACCGAGACGCGGACCGAGCGGAGCTGCCCAAACATTCTTGCCGTCGGCGCGGTTGAGACAAAAGACCGAGCTCTGATTGTCCTTCACGCCTTGCACGTAGATGCGGTCGCCTTTGATCGCAACCGAACCGTAGCCCTCACCAAGGCCCGATATCGACCAGACGACCGGAGGTCCGGCAGCCGGCCACGCCTTTACCAGGCCCGTCTCCGTCGAGATGGCGGTTCGATCCGGGCCGTGCCACTGCGGCCAGTCGGGCTGGGCGATTGGTGTGCTGGTACTCGTATGAGCTAACAGCAGGGTTAGCAGCAGAGCGAATCTCTTTGTGTATTTCACAGGACCAATTCTCATTCACAAGTTCGATTGAATTCAAGACGAAAAGAGTTGGCGATTCAGTTCAGAGTTCAAGCTTTAGCTTGCGGCCGCATGGCAGCCTGAAGGGGTTCAGTTTAGAGTTCAAGCTTTAGCTTGCGGCACCATCGGCAGCCTGAAGGCTGAACTCTGACGTCAAATTCCGCAGTGACTATATACTTCGCGTACCAACGCTGACAATAATCACTTGACTCTGATTATGATGGTGAAGTATAGCTATGTGCATCAGCCATAGTTAGCGGGCGACAGATACGGCCCTGCGATCTGGTGACACTTCGTACCGCTTTCACTGAAAACTCGAGAGAGAGGTTAGCCGATGAGCGATGAACTAACTAAGAAGCTCCCCAATGATGTCCCCGATACTGAGCCTACTGTCCTTACCTTGATGGAGCGACTCAGGAGTATGCAAGAAGTAATGGACAGGAGGCATATAGAGACTCAAGAACTGATTACTAGCGTTCGAGATGACATCAACGGCGTTCGAGATGACATCAACGGCGTTCGAGATGACATCAAC
>JBGQGO010000604.1:0-3768 GCA_041497455.1 Blastocatellia bacterium
CGAGTATTACGCCGAGCTCGGGGTGCGAGTGCGCTACCTGCATTCTGAGATTCAGACGCTGGACCGGATCAAGATTCTGCGAGACCTGCGCGCCGGTGAATTCGATGTGCTCGTGGGAATAAACCTGTTGCGCGAAGGTTTGGACCTTCCCGAAGTGTCGCTCGTAGCGATACTCGACGCGGACAAAGAAGGCTTTCTTCGGTCGGAACAGGCGTTGATTCAGACAATCGGCCGAGCAGCGCGCAACCTCAGCGGCAAAGCGATTCTTTACGCGGATCGGGTGACTGATTCAATGCGGAGGGCGCTCGGTGAAACGCAACGCCGCCGCGAGAGGCAAGCGGTTTACAATCGCGAGAACAACATCACGCCGCAGTCGATCGTGAAAGCGATTGCTTCGACTCTGATATCGATCGCGGAAGCAGACTACTTCAAGCTGCCGAGCGTGGCTGAAGAAGCGGAGGAGTACTCAGCCGAGAACATCGCGGCGACGATTCAAAGGCTCGAGGGACAGATGCGAGCTCTAGCGGCAAAGTATGAGTTCGAGCGCGCGGCCGAGCTGCGTGATAAGATCAAGTACCTGCGGAGCCGCCAGCTCGAGGTGGCATAAGGAGACCAACGCATGTTGACTAAGTATATTGTTCGAGCAATGCATCGAGCGGCCTACGAGCTGCTCTCGGATGGTACTTTCTATGGGGAGATCCCGGGCTTTCAAGGTGTATATGCGAACTCCGAGACGCTTGAATCGTGTCGCGAAGAACTGCAAGAGGTGCTGGAGGGTTGGATCATACTCGGCTTGCGACTGGGCCACGCTATGCCGGTAGTCGACGGCATCGAACTGGCCGTTAAGGAGCAGGCAGCATAGTGCCATCCTTTGGCCCCATCAAGAGAATCTGATCTGATTCGCTATCTCAGACACTTGGGATTCGATGGGCCATATGGTGGTGGCAACCACAGCTACATGGTTAGAGGCCAGCTCAAGCTGGTGGTTCCGAACCCCCATCACGGCGAAGAATTAGGTAGAGATCTTTTAACCAAGGTATTGCGACAGGCTGGAATCGACAAGGATGAATGGGAGAGGCTTTGAAGACCAACACAGGGGCGCCGAGTGATGAGATATGGACGAACAGCAAGAGAGAAATTGCATAACGGGACTAACCCCCTTGGCTTGCTCTCAGTTCCTGAAGCGTCGGCTGTTTTGAGTACTTACGCGGGTTGCCACACATCCAGCAGGAGCACAGCTTTCGAGAGTGAGCAATCATGCCGATCCTACGCGCGTCGCTTTTCAGCGTGCCGCAATAATAGTTGGTGACGCGGCGCTTGATTCGTTCCTCGTGATGTCGTCTGATTGCGCGTGATCTCATATGAAATCGTGGTGTAGAGTGTATCGAGTACGAGGCAGGAACTCAACGTCGAGTAGTCGGGCTTTTCAGGTTGATAGACTCCTTCAGCAAATGAGGTCTCTATGGAGTTAATGCTCGAGAATGTCAGGTGCTTCGCCGGGAGGCACATAATTCCCATAAAACCTCTCACTATTCTGGTAGGCGAGAATAGCTCAGGAAAGTCTACGCTTCTCGCTGCGCTTTCAGTCATGTGCAGGAGCGGGTTCCCGCTGTATCCGGAGTTCAACCATTCTCCGTACAACCTTGGGAGCTTTCAGACTGTCGCCACACACCAGGGTGAGAAAAACGGGAGCGCTCCCACGTTCTCGCTAGGCTTCAACGATGAAACAAACGCAACTCCGCGAAGTGTCGCGGCAACGTATTTGTTACATCGGGGAAGGGTAACTCTTTCAGAACTGCTCATAGAGAACCCTGACGGAGCAACAGCTTTGAGGCTCCTTCACGACGCTGACGAGTATGAGGTAAGGGTCCGCCGCGCAGGGACCAACGATTGGTCAGCTCAGGGGTTCCGGGTGCCAGTCAGCTTACCAGGGGTTTCGAGAGAGCCCGGCTTTCACGAGCTATTCCTATCAGAGTTCAAGAAAGCTGATAGTCCAAGTTTTGACAAAGAGATGGTCGCCTGGATAACACTTCTAAGCTTTTTCTCGAAGCTTGAGCTCACTTCAGCAGTTTCATTGGCGCCAATACGGACCAAGCCAAAGAGAACCTATGAGCAGATCGCCGAGGACCACAGTCCAGAGGGGGATCACGTTCCACTGCTACTAGCGAGAATTCTAGGTGGCGGCGCTGGTTCAAAGAGTGAGGGAGCTTTACTCATGGGTCTGAGGCGATTCGGCGAGGAGTCCGGACTATTCAAAGACATCGACATAAGAAACCTTGGTGATCAGCCTAACGACCCTTTTCAGGTAATGATCTCGGTTGCCGACAGACCTGCCAACTTGCTTGACGTTGGATATGGCGTGAGCCAGGCGCTCCCTGTCGTTGTTGAGAGCATCCTCGCCGCCGATAATCTGCTACTTCTCCAACAGCCCGAGGTGCACCTTCATCCAAAAGCCCAAGCGGCGTTAGGCTCGTTCTTCGTTGACATGGTTAGCCATCACGATAAACGATTTGTCGTAGAAACCCACAGCGACTACATTGTCGATCGAATCCGAATGGAGATTGCCAATGGCAAGCTGCCGAGCGACGCATTGTTGATCCTTTACCTTGAGAGACACGGAACGGAGACTACGGTCTACCCCATAACCGTTGACTCGCTTGGAAACCTCATCGGTGTACCTCCAACGTACCGTGAGTTCTTCCTTCGTGAGGAGATGAATCTTCTGACAAGAGGTCGGTAACAGCATATGTGCTTGATCGTCGACACGAACGTGGCCCATAGAATCCTACTGCGGAGAGACGATCCTGATTTCAAAGACGTCCACGCGAGGCTGTTCTCGGTCACGCAGCCTACTGCTGCGCTAGTGTATGGCGGAAGACTCGCTCGCGAATACGCCGGAAACCAGAGTGTTCGACGAGTCGTTCTCGCACTCGAGAGGAATGGGGCTGCTGTTAGAGTGAACGACAACCTGGTGGAACGGGAAACGGCTTGGGCCGTCGCTAGCGGCTTGTGCCGATCGGACGATCCACACATCATCGGGCTTGCCCGCGCCGCGAACGTTAGGCTCCTTTGCTCTCACGACCGGGAATTACACACGGACTTCACCAATGGAGCGCTGCTGGGTAATCCGCGTGGTAAGGTCTATCAAACTCGCCGGCATCGCGCACTTCTGCGAGAGTTTTGCGGTTGAGCGAGGATTGAGGTCAATGGCAACGTTCAACTTCATCACCGCTGGAGAATCACACGGCAAAGGCTTAGTCGCCATCATCGAAGGCCTGCCCGCCGGTCTTCCGATCGATCTCGCTTTCATCAACCGCGAACTATGGCGGCGGCAGCAGGGCTACGGGCGCGGCGGAAGGATGAAGATCGAAAGCGATGAGGTTGAGATTCTCTCGGGCGTTCGTCACGGCAAGACTCTTGGCTCGCCCGTCTCGCTGCTGATTCGCAATCGCGACTTTGAGAATTGGAAAGACGTGATGGCGGTCGTGCCTCGCGAGTTCGCAGACGAAAAGCGGGCTCGAAGGCTCACACGGCCGAGGCCAGGTCACACGGATTTAGCGGGCGGGCTGAAGTACGACACGCACGATCTGCGAGACATACTTGAACGCGCCAGCGCGAGAGAGACCGCCGCGCGCGTTGCGGTCGGGGCGTTCGCAAAGCTGCTGCTCAAAGAAATAGGCATAGAGATCGCGAGCCACACCGCAATGATCGGCGGCGTGCCTGATAAACCGATCAAAGCAACGTGGGAGCAGATCGCCGCAATTCCCG
>JBGQGO010000605.1:0-3743 GCA_041497455.1 Blastocatellia bacterium
CTGATCCAACGGATCTGCGCGGATACCACATACTGACCGGAAAAGAGATAAGACGGATGCTGATAATTCCTGCGATTGACCTCCGCCAGGGGAAATGCGTGCGGCTCGCACAAGGGCGCAAAGAGGCGGCGACAGCTTACGGCCGCGATCCGATCGGCGTCGCGAAGGCCTTTGAAGCTGACGGAGCGCGGATGCTTCACGTGGTTGACCTGGACGGCGCGTTCGGCGAAGGACAATCACTCAGCCGTAATATTGCGAAGCGTATCATTCATTCCGTAAGCGTCCCCGTTCAGTTCGGCGGCGGCCTTCGCATCATCGACGACGTCGAAGAGTTGATCCTGGCAGGCGCGAACCGCGTCGTGATCGGAACACTGGCCGCCGAATCCCCCGAGACGCTGGCAATACTGCTCGAGCGATTCGGCCCTCGCATCGTGGTTGGGATTGACTCGCGTGATGGTCAGGTCATGACGCGCGGATGGGAAAAGCACGGGCAGATCGAGGCGGTGGAACTGGCACGTCGCATTGCGCAGGCGGGCGTAGAACGGATTGTCTACACGGATGTTTCGCGCGACGGAATGCTCACAGGGCCGAACATCGAACAGACTTGCCTGATCGCTCGAGAGAGCGGCGTGAAGGTCACGGCTTCGGGCGGCGTCTCGTCTCTCGAAGACATTGTGCGACTCAGCCGTGTGAGTGAATGCGGGGTTGATAGCGTGATTGTGGGGAAGGCGCTTTACGAAGGTCGCTTCACGCTCAAGGAGGCACTGCAAGAAGCTGAATCGCCGTAAGAATCGGCATCAATATTCCTGCCTGCGGAAGATTCAACGACGACGTCATAGGTCATTTTTTCGGGCTCTCAGAAATCTTGTACTTCTTCCGCATCTCTCTGTCGAACTGCACAAGCGGCTTTCCTTCTCCGCGCTTCTTGGATTCGAGGCCCCGGCGCATCCCCTCAATGGCTTCAACCCGGTCAATGATCTCCAGCATCTCCTGAAACGATTTCACATCAACCGCAACCATTTCAGCCTTACCGTTAATAGTGAGCACCAGCGGGCGACGCTTCTTTTTCATCCGCACAATGTGCTGTTTGGCGTTTCGCTGAAAGTCGCTGAGCGAGTGAATGTCTTCTAAATCGAAAGCTACCATAAGAAAACCTCTATCAGTAAATTTGCAGTCAATTTAATGATTGCAGACGAGACCAGGCGGAAGCAACTAGTACTGATTAAGGGTGGTGGGTCACTTTGAAGTTTTTTGTTAGCCCCTTCCCTAGCGACCGTCTTAATCAACATTACTCTTGTTTGACCTACCTACACTCACCAATATTATCGCGCGGTAACGTTGGAGGTAATACCCAGTGACCGTTTGTAGCGCCACGATGTAATGACTGATGTCGCTGTGTTATGCTGGCTGCGGGAGGCTACCGAGATGGCTACGATGGTTGATCCTAGTTCACAGGAGACTGTTGGCATTAAGGATGAAGCCGGTCTGCAAATGGAGTATCCGGTGGTACTCGTGCACACACCTGAGCCGGTGCTGCGTTTGGCGGGCAGGGTCAGCGTGATCCACCCCGGCAGGCGCGACTTGGCTCTGTCGGATCAGGAATGGCGCGACTTGGGGCTGCCAGAGACGGAGACTGTGGCCGATGCCGAATGAAGAGGACTGGTATGAGGTGGTGCAAGGCAGTGGGTTGATGCAGGGGGATCTACGCGATGCTTGCCCCGTCGCGCGAGTTCGCGGCTTTGAGCAATGGCCGGTGCCAGAGGGTCAGCCAGTCGAAGTCGAGGTTTATCTCGAAGACCTCGTGATCCTTTCTCAAAGCTGCGATCTTGCTAACGACAAGATTCAAGACGTAATTCTGGCGCAGGTACTGGACTGGCAAGTCGCGTGTGAGGAGCTGGTGAAGCAAGGTAACCTCTTCGCGCGCAGCAAGCAATTCAGACGCGCATTGATTGCCGGGAATATCCCCAGTCTTTCGCTACTCCACAAACGCGATGGGCTTCCCAAGTTAGGCTGGTCGGTGGTTGATTTTCATCGCACCTTCGTCTTGCCCAAGGCGGTCGTCGCCGCCGTCGCACTCTCTGCCGGCTTCCGTTTGCGACTGCGCTCGCCGTATCGAGAATACCTCGCTCAAGCTTTCGCTCGCTACTTCATGCGTGTCGGCCTGCCACTCGATGCCGAAGCTTTTGAGACCGAAGGACAAGTCTGAGCCCGCCCCCAAAGCGTCACGCCTCAGTTCACTCGCGTCTCTTTCTTCTCGCGTCGAGCAGTCTACTCGCGAGTGGCTCAGCACCTTCGGCAGCGTCTCCAAAAGCAACGACCTTTGAAGGTTGATCAAGCGATTGAGGCACCGGCGATTGTGTCGGCGGCTCTGTCCCGTCTCCTTTGCCATCGCCCAGCACGACACGAGATCGAGCGTCCTTCAACTTCGCCATCGAAGCGGCCGCTGTCGAATCAACGCTCGAAGAGGAAGCTCTCCGCAGTCTCGACTCAATCCAATCTCGCGCATGAGCCAACTGCTCGCGAGTGATGAGAACGCGCCGCACTCCTACGTCAATCGGCAACAGAATCAACGCCGCAAGCATAAGTGTTTCCCATATTTCGTGAGGGATTGTTTTCGTCGAACGCCGAGTGAACAAGTCCGGGCGTGAGGCATCGACTGCGGGGATCAACTGTCCGCCGCTCATTTCGCTGACGCGCGCCAGCAAGTCCACGTCCTGAGAAGCGATGTTGAATTCAGGCGAATATGAATTCACCGCGCCGGCCGTCGTTCCAACCTGTCCGTCGTCCTCGAAGACACTGACCAGGTAAGCTCCGCGCACGACGGCGGCGAAACTGCTTCGTATTGACCGGCTGCGGTTTGATCGAGAGTGATGTCAGTCGTCGACAGGTCAGGCGCGATGACATGGGTTCGAAGTCGAAGATTGTTTCTGGACCCGCCTTCCGGCGTGGTTGCTTCAACCAACACGTGACCGCGTCCGGCGGCGATCTCGACTCGGGGAGTGAGTCCACCAGCGGATTCGTGGCGCAACGTGTCTCTAAAGGCTTGCGTCCAGAACTGCCCGAAGCCTGGCCAGATCATCCATCCCGCGGCCCATTTCGGCTTCGCGTCCGACGTGAACGCAGCCGCGCGGCCCAATCCGTACTGCCACGCCGCGTACACCGGATCATCTTTGTCTGAGATCAGCGACGTGATTGCCGGCGACTTGAGCGAGTCGCGCTCGGCCGTTCCGACATAACCGCCGAGCTGCGGCGCCGCGCTCCAGTCGATTCCGTTCGTGGCTTGTGCCGGCCGCACGAGCCTCGGCGCGAACGGCTCTTCGATGATCGTCGAGCGCGACGCGAGCGACGCTTCGCGGGTGAAAATCCGCGGCAGATTCTCGGGCCGGTCCGCCGCGTAAACCCGTCCGCCTCCAATGTCCGCCAACATCCTCATCATCGGAATGTCAGCATCGTCACCCACGGCGACCACTGTAAGCGTCATCCCCGAGTCGCGAATCGAGCGAGCGATCCCGCGAAAGTCGCCGTCCTCGCTCCTCCCGTCCGAGAGCACGATGATGTGCTTGATCTGCGCGTCGCTCGCTTGAAGCCATTGGTGGGCCATTCGCAAACCCGTGAAAGCAGTCTCATAGAGGAGGAGGATTATAACACCTGTTCGGGCAGCCCCTCTGAAGCTGTTTCGAAACGTATTCCATTCCGACCAGCCTGGTATACCATACCCACCTCGTGAGAGGCCGTGTGAAAAG
>JBGQGO010000606.1:0-3740 GCA_041497455.1 Blastocatellia bacterium
CCAATCATCAGGAGAAACATATGGACGGTTTTCTCGGAACGGGCGCGACTTTTCGCGCTGACTTGAATCTGGTTGTTCAGCTCACCATGGGGCTCGCGCTGCTAACGGGAATGTTCCTCGCAAGACGCAAACAGTTTCGCGCGCACAAGTACTGCCAGTCATCGGTGATGCTGCTGAACCTGGTGATGATCTTTCTGATAATGGCTCCGTCGTTTCATAAGCAGGTGGAGCCTCAACTACCGGGCGGCCTTAGGGAGTCGTATTACCTGGTGCCTTACGTGCACGCGATCCTTGGCACGATCGCCGAGGTGCTCGGCGTCTACATTGTGCTGGTCGCGGCTACAAAGCTTGTTCCCAAGAAGCTTCGGTTCAAGCGGTACAAACCGTGGATGCGGACCGAGCTTGCGCTGTGGTGGGTCGTGGTGCTGATCGGCGTCTGCACTTATTACGTGTGGTACATCGGGCCGGCATCAAAGGTCGTTGCTCAACAGACGAGCGCTCCGGCGCAGTCCGCCGCCGCCGAAAAAGTGAGCGTCAAGATTTCCAACTTTCAGTTTGAGCCGAAAGAGCTAAACATCAAGGCTGGAACTATCGTCGAGTGGACCGACGAACGAGGGCGGCACACGGTCGAGGCCGACGATGGTTCGTTCAAGTCCGACACGCTCACGGCGGGAGGCCAGTTCGAGCACAAGTTCGACACGCCGGGTGTGTACCCTTACTACTGCACCTTCCACGGCGACAAACATGGTCAAGACATGGCCGGGATAATAACTGTGACCGCGCGCGGCCAGTGAAACTGATTCTCAAACCTCAAGGAGATATTATGCAAAAGCTAACGATGACGATCCTGCTTCTGACAATCGCGCTCGCCGCTGGCGTCGCGTCATCAGCACGACCGAAGGCAACCAGGAACCGAACCGCTGCCGCAGTACAGGAGAAGGCTACGGTTAAGGTCAGCAGCTTCAAGTTCGAGCCCAAGGTGCTGACCGTCGCGCCGGGCACTACGGTGGAGTGGGTCAACGAAGGCGGCCGGCACTCGGTCGAAGCCGACGACGGCTCGTTCAAATCCGATGTGCTCAAACAGGGAGACAAGTTCGAGCACAAGTTCGATAAGGCCGGCACGTTCGCTTATCACTGCGAGTTTCACGGTGAGAAAGGCGGCAAAGATATGGCGGGCACGATAGTGGTTCGCCGAGGTCCGGCGAAGAAGTAGCCCTATGGACTGCGCCGCCAGCCCCAGCAGGATGTGCTTCCGCTGCGAATCGGCGGCGCTTTTGGCTGGGGTGGAGAGCAACTACAACACCACCGATGTTTTCGTGTAAGCTGTCGCCACGTGAAGACCACCGCAGACGTAGTGATCATAGGCGGCGGATGCATGGGCGCCAGCACCGCTTACCATCTCACGCGCAACGGAGTGGGTGATGTTGTGCTCTTAGAGCGCGAGCCGATGCTTGGGATGGGCTCGACCGGCCGCAACGCGGGCGGCGTACGGCATCAGTTCTCAAGCGAAGCAAACGTCAAGCTTTCAATCGAATCGATTCGCCTGTTTGAGCGCTTCGCGGAAGAAGTCGGTTACGAGATCGACTTTCATCAGGACGGATATCTTTTTCTTCTTTCCAACGAGAAAGACGTGAGCGACTTTCGCCGCAACGTCGAGATGCAGCGACGCCTCGGCGTGGAAGTTGAGATTATCTCACCCGACGAAGCACAGCGACTGGCTCCGGGGCTTGAAGTCAATGGCGTGATCGGAGCGACCTTCTGCTCACGAGACGGGATTGCCGATCCGAACGGCGTGACAATGGGGTTCGCTAAAGCAGCTCAAGCTGCGGGCGCCGAGATCTGTCGCGAAACCGAAGTGACCGGCATCAGAACCGAAGCCGGTCACGTGACCGCGGTTGAAACAACACGAGGCACTATCTCAACGCGAGCGGTGGTCAACGCGGCCGGGCCTTACGCTCGCGACATCGGCAAGATGGTTGGGCTCGATGTTCCCGTCCTTCCTTATCGCCGTCACATCTTCATCACGGAACCGATCCCGCCCGGCTCGAGTGTGCCGGCATCGCGAATCATGGTGATAGACTTCGAGACGACGTTCTACTTTCATCGCGAAGGCACCGGGATTCTTTTCGGAATGTCGGATCCCGATGAGCCCTCGAGTTACAACTCAACCGTCAGTTGGGAGTTCCTCGAGAAGATCACACGAAGCGCGGTCAAGCGGCTGCCCGCTCTCGCCGATGCGGGAATCGCACACGCGTGGGCCGGGCTCTACGAGATGACTCGCGACTCTATGCCGATCATTGGGCCGGCGCACGCAGTCGAAGGATTGTTCATCGTCGCCGGCTTCAGCGGGCACGGCTTTCAACACTCACCTGCAGCCGGACGGGCGCTTGCGGAGATGATCGTCAACGGAGAGGCTCGCGATTTCAATAAGACGCCCTTTTCCTTTGATCGATTCTCGCGAGGCTCGCACGAGTTCGAAGCTAACGTAGTTTGAAGATGTGGGAAGTGACAGACGTGATGAATCAAACAGAGGCTGCGCACGCATAGACCACGGATGACACTGTTCCGACGGATTTGCGCGGATACCACATCTTCATTGGCGAAATGTCTGTTACCCGCCACTAGTGGTGTTGGGGTTTGTTCAAAACACCTTCCACTCGCCAGGCGGCAATCGCCAGCAAAGCGCCGGCTACGAGGTCAATCACGTAGTGCTGGTTCAAGACTACTGTGGAGGTCCACATAGCGACCGCGTAAAAGGTAATGGCCGCAAGAGCCAATCGACTTTGTTTGCGAGGAAAGAGCAGCACCAACAACACCGGATAAGCGCCGTGTAACGAAGGAACGGCCGCGAACCATTGTGAAGCGTTCCCGATCATTCCCTGGATCAACGCTCCGTGCATAGCTGCGGACATGTTCGACTGAGTAACAAGTTCCGCTGTCGGCTGCGTCATCCCATTCAGAGTCACCCACCACGGCGGCGCAACCGGCATCACTAAGTAAACAACGATCGCGCTGAAGTTCAAGACCGTGAATGCGCGGATGTGCCGAAGGAACGCCGCCCGATACCGCTTGCGCGACGAGCCCAACACCCACAACGCAACGATCACAAGCGGGACAACAAACAAATGTGAGAAGTAAACTAACTGCGCCGCCCATTCGATACTCGTTGCCACTGTCCCGTCGTGGGAAGCTAACCATGCGAAGGCCGCGTGCGCCGGAACGGCGCCCTTTGCCAACCAGCCAAACGCCGCGCGCTCGATCAGGAACGGACCTTCAACGGCTACACGAGAGTAAAGCAGCGGTTGAACCAATCGAAGCCGGTCGTACACCAGCCAGAAGGCGAACAACGGCGCCCAGTCAAGAAAGAATCCCCGCCCTCGTTTCGCGGACAGCAGCGCGCCTGGAATCGCCAGGAGCATGAACCAGTGGTAGGCGCGAACGCTACTGGTCGCCACGCCAAGAGCGAGATATGCACAAACGAAAAGGCAGACAGCCATTTGCCACGGCTGAGTGCGATGTTTAAGAAGAATGTCTGATGACAAATGCGATTCCACCGATATGTTGTTTGAGACGAATCGATCGATTCACGGCGAGCGCTGTGCCACGCCCTCGATCCCAACCTGACCCCAGTTTTGCGGTGCTATTGTAACGGCGAGCGACTTCTTTGGACTGCGGCGGCAAGGTACTCCGCGACGCCGCTTTTGTTTTGAAATCGGTGAAAAAGCGGCGTCGCGGAGTAC
>JBGQGO010000607.1:0-3739 GCA_041497455.1 Blastocatellia bacterium
CGGCGAAGGCGTCTTGCTCTTGAGATTGATGGATACAAGCCGACGGGGTTCAGGGTTCATGGGCAGCGGTGCATGGTGTTCAGGCTTTAGCCTGGTTTTTGCTTCGCGCAATGAGAAAGCCAGGCTAAAGCCTGAACTCCATGCACCGCTGCCCTTGAACCCTGAACCCCGTCGGCTTGTATCCTTCTATCTCAAGAGCAAGACGCCTTCGCCGTTGCTAAAGATTCCTGCGACGCACCCCGTCATCAACGTGGCTAGCGTCGCCGCTACCAACGCACGCCATCCAAGCGCGGCGAGGTCGTCGCGACGCTTGGGGCAAAGCGCCGCCGTGCCGCCTACAAAAATCGCAACCGACGCCACGTGAGCGAACCCGCACAGCGCATAACTCAGGATCACCACTGTTCGCCCATCGCTGACCTGTCCGTTCGAGATAACTTGCGCGAGATCGTTGTAAGACACAACCTCGGTCAGGATCACGCGCTCTCCCAACAACCGCGCAGCCATCGGAATGTCACTCGACTGAATCCCAAGCAGGTACGCACACGGCCTAAACACCCAGCTCAGGATTCTCACAAGCGAGAGCGGTTCGGTCATCCCAAACCAGGAACTCCCGAGCCCGAGCATCTTATCGCCCAGAGCTACCAGCCCGAGTATCGCAATCAGCAGCGCGGAGATCCCGGCCGCCAGCTTGAGCCCGTCCATCGAGCCTTCGATGATCGCGCTCATCAGATTGCGCGCGCGCGCGGACTCGTCCTCCGGCGGAACACCAAGAGCGGTCTCGGGCGTCTCAGTCTCCGGAACGAGCAGCTTGCAGACTACGATCGCCGCTGGAATCGCCAGCACCGACGCCGACAGCAGATGGCCGGCTATCTGAGGAAACACCCCGCTCAGGAAAGCCACGTAGATTCCAAGCGTGCTCGAAGCTACCGTCGCCATTCCCGTTGTCAACACGGTTAGCAGCTCTGATCGAGTCATCTTGTCGAGATAAGGCCTGATCACCAGCGCCGATTCAACGCCCACGAAGATGTTCGCCGCCCCGCAAAGTGACTCGGCGCCGCTGATGCCCATCGTGCGGTGAAAGACTTTCGCGAATAGTCGAACCACCCACTGCAGAACTCGCAGGTGATAGAGCAGCGCGGTAAACGCGGCGAAGAAGATCGCTACGGGAAGGACCTGGAAGAGCAGGATGAACCCGACCGAACCGGATTCGCCGGGACTTGCGGCGAGAGGTCCGAACAGAAAGGCTGTGCCGGCCTTCGAGGCGTTCAGCAAACCGAGCACGCCGTCGTTCGCCCATAAAAAAGGTCTTCGTGAAGCCGGAACACGAAAGATCAGCAAGCCAATCACAAGCTGCAACGCGACTCCCCACGCAAAAGTCTTCAATGAGACCTTCCGCCGATCAGTCGAGAGCAACCAGGCAATTCCGGCAAAAGTCAAAAAGCCCGCCGCCGAAACGAAGTGATAGATCATGAGCGTTCGTCCTCTATTCGATTTATCACGAGGCCGTAAGATTACGAGATGGCGAGGCGAGAGGCAAACTCCGGCGAGCTTCAACGGCCGGTAGTATGGTTTGCTGTGCTGCGCAGGAATGAAGTGGGTTACGTTCGAGAGATCACTTGATCCGTAACAAACGCGCCGCCGGCGGGACTCAGGACATAGCAGACGTTGAATGGTTGGAGAGTAAGGGGGAGGAGAAGCGGGTGATCAGTTGCGTCTGCGCACCGTCCCAAGGTGAGTCGCTTGCTGCCTTACTCTAGAGGCCCACACGACGCACCAACGCCTTGAAACCGGGTTCTTCGCGAAGACTGTCCAGCAACGGCATTACGTTAAGGTAGACAAGGTAGTCGGATTTCTCGTCATAAGCCCGATTTAGCCACTGGATTGCTTGATCTTTGTCGCCGAGACCGGCGTAAATGCTCGCAATGTAGAACGACGAGACATAACTCTTCTTCTTCATATCGTCCAGTTGCTTTAGCACCTTTTCCGCCTCTGCCTTCTTGCCTTGCTCCGCATAGAGACGCCCAAACGCGGCAACAGTAACCGCTCTCCCTCCGGAGTTATCGTACGCTTTCTTGAATTCATCTTCGGCCTTGGTGTAGTCGTGCTTCTGGGCATAAGAAATACCCAGGTAAAGGTGCGTTCCCCAAAAGGTGTCGTCAAGATGGATAGTATTGCGGTACTGATCTATCGCTCGGTCGGGTTCCCGCCTCCAGAAAAGAATTTGTCCATAATCGGCATTTATCATGACCGACACGGGGTCAAACTCTAAGGCCTTCAACATCTGGGCATCGGCTTCATCCGTCCGACCCCTCCAACCTAGAAACACACCATACTCGTAATACGCCATGGGCAGTCTGGGGTTGAGCTCGATAGCTCTTATGAATTCTTTCTCAGCCTCCGGCCAGTTCCAATCGTAATAGGCTAGGTAGCGTCCCATTGCAACGTGAGCTTCCGCAAGGTGCGGGTCGCTCTTCAACGATTTCGATGCTTCCTCCTTGACCTTAGCCATCGCCTCGTTCGGAGAGAACTGAACATCGGCAGCATGGAAGTAGGCTTCGGCCAATCCAGCGTGGGGCAGCGCGTAATTGTCATCTAGAGCAATCGCTTGCGTGAAGTACTCAATCGCTTTCTCAAAATCAGTATATTTGTAGACTTGATAGCGCCCTCTCAAGTAAAGCTGATAAGCCTCGGTGTTGTCGGTATCGCGTTTAGCAAGTCGTCGCTCTTCCGCACCGCTCAACTTAATTTGTAACTTTTCAGATATTTGCTTTGCGATCCCCTCGAAAACATCTGACGGCTCCCGGTCATATTTGTCACTCCATAGTTGCGAGCCATCCGCTACGTTAACCAACTCCGTCCGTACGATAAAAGTGCCGCCGCGCGCCTCGGCTTTCCCTGTGAGGACAGCGGCGACGCCGAGAATGCGGCCGATCTGTCGCGGATCAGTCCCCATACCCTTATATTGAAACACAGTAGTACGTGCCATGACTTTCAACCCTGACAGTTGCGTCAGGTTGTTTATTATGTCTTCTGTGATTCCGTCGCTGAAGTACTCTGCCGTTGGATCGCCAGTAGCGTTAATGAACGGAAGGACGGCAATGGAGGTTATGGCTTTGGTTGTTGGTTCTTCTTTCAGAGAAGAGAAATAAAGTCCGGCGCCTATCAGCGCAAGAATCGTTACGACGGCAATAAGTGCAGCTCTACGCGCAGTCCTTCGAGGTTGAGCTGCTTTCTCGACGACGCCTATCCCCGAGCTCCTGTCTCGCACAAGATTGCTGAGATCTACACAAAGATCACGAGCAGATTGGTAGCGCCGCTCTCGGTCTTTCTCCAGGCATTTGCGCACTATCCGTTGCAGTTCCGCGGGAACGTCTGGGCGCGTTCCAACAGGTGGCGGATCGTGCGAAAGGATGGCAGACAACGTTCCCGCTGCGCTGTCCGCCGAAAAAGGTTGACGACCGCTCACCATTTCATACAAGACCACACCCAAGCTGAATACGTCGCTGCGGCCGTCCAATTCCTCTCCTCGCACTTGTTCCGGTGACATGTAAGGCACCGTCCCCAATAACACGCCCGGCTCGGTCAACGTGCTTTCGTTCTCCGCCACGGTTTCGAGCGGCGATCTCTGAGCGACGAACTTGGCTATACCGAAGTCCATTAGCGTCGCCTGCCCGCGCGCAGTGACCATGATGTTCGAAGGCTTGATGTCTCGATGTATGACCCGTCGTGAGTGCGCTTC
>JBGQGO010000608.1:0-3738 GCA_041497455.1 Blastocatellia bacterium
GCCGCTGACGTCGAATTCGTCGATCACCTCGAGCGCCAGGGACTGATAGTGTCAGAGACGAAAGCGCTTTACGGCCGCGGAAGAATAACAATCTGGACGCGCGCGGACAGCGTCTTGAAGATTGAACGCATTGAAGACCTCGCCGGAGCGGAAGTCGCGCGCATTGCGATCGCAAACCCCGAGCACGCGCCGTATGGGAGGGCCGCTCGTGAGGCTCTTGAGTCGGCCGGGATATGGAAAGCAGTCGAACTCAAGCTCGTGTACGGAGAGAACGTTCGGCAGACGATGCAATACGCCGAGACCGGAAACGCGGACGCTGCAATCACCGCGCTGTCTTTGAGTGTGCAGAGCAATGGCCGGTGGACGCTGATACCCGAGGAGCTTCACAAGCCATTGGATCAGGCTCTGGCGGTTATCAAGGGCGCGCGACGGGACCTCGAGGCTCGGCGATTTGCGGAGTTCATCAACGGCGCGCAAGGACGCTCTACAATGCGCAAGTACGGTTTCATACTTCCCGGCGAAGGGATGGCTCATTGAGCGTGCCCCTGCTAAGCCCGGCGTCTCTCTGTGACATTATCATCCGTGCTACACGCTGAAAGCTTCTAATCGCGAGGACGGCTACGTGTCGACGGCCGTAACGCCAGGTCAGAGTCCAGCTTGACAAGAGGCCGCGCGAGGCTATCCTATCCTTTGACTATGCGCTTGCTACCAGTACCGCCGCTGTCCGGAGACTCCGACCTCAGCCAATAGAAAGAACCGATGGAAGCAACCAAAACCCCAACCCGCGTTAGGGTCGTCGTCGCCACGTCGGTGATGTTGTCGTTCATCTCGTTCTGGCGCGCGGCCGCGATCGTGCTCAACGATCTGGGCTCGTCTGCGTTTTATGCGGGCGGGCTTGCGGAGCAGTACGTGGGCAAGGCCGCGCCCTGGTTCATTCTCGGCGTGATGTTGTTCAGCTATGGCGTGCGCATGCTGTACATCGAGTCGTCGTCGATGTTCACACGCGGCGGAGTTTATCGCGTGGTGAAGGAAGCGATGGGCGGCACGATGGCCAAGCTGAGCGTGTCGGCGCTGATATTCGACTTCATCTTGACGGGCCCGATATCGGGTGTGACCGCCGGCCACTACATAGTCGGGCTTGTTGCAAGCACTGTCACCTACTTCGGTTACGCCTGGCAGCCTTCGACAGAGACGAACGACTATCTGGCGGCAGTCATCGCGGTGTTTGCAACCGCATATTTCTGGTGGCGCAATATCAAAGGAGTCCACGAGTCAAGCGACGACGCGATGCGAATCATGTATGTCACAACCGCGATGGTCGTCATCATGATCGCGTGGGGCTGTTTGACTTTGCTCACGCGCGGGGGGCAGTTGCCGCCGTTTCCAATCGCGGCCAACCTGAGCTTCTCTGGTGGCCATGAAAAGGCGCTTGGATGGCTGGAAGGGCTGCGCTGGTTCGTGCACGACGGGGACCGCTTTCGAATAGCTGATAACGCTCCGAGCTTCATCGGACTGCTCGGCATATCCATCGCGTTTGGACATTCGGTTCTGGCGATGAGCGGCGAAGAGACACTCGCGCAGGTCAATCGTGAGCTCGAGCACCCGAAGCTTAAGAACCTCAAGCGCGCAGGGATGGTGATCTTCGTCTACTCGCTGCTGTTCACCTCGCTCGTTTCGTTCTTCGCGGTGGCGATCATCCCCGACGACGCGCGGCCGCAGTACCTCAACAATTTGATTTCCGGCCTGGCGATGAACTTCGTCGGACCTGAGTATTTGAGACTGCTGTTCCAGGGATTCGTAGTGATCGTCGGATTCCTGATGCTGTCGGGTGCCGTGAACACTGCGATCATCGGTTCAAACGGCGTGCTCAATCGCGTGTCCGAGGACGGAGTGCTGACGGACTGGTTCCGCGCGCCTCAGAAGAGATATGGAACGACCCACCGCATTATCAATCTTATCGCCATTCTTCAGATCATCACGATCGTGCTGTCGCGAGGCGACACCTTCATGCTCGGCGAAGCGTATGCTTTCGGCGTCATCTGGAGCTTCGCGTTCAATGCGATTGCAACCGTGGTGTTGCGCTTCAAGCGACCCGAAGAGCGCGAGTGGAAAGTTCCCGGAAACATTCGCATCGGCAGGATCGAAATCCCGATGGGGCTCGTGACAATCGCGCTCATCCTGCTCTCGATCGCATTGACCAACCTGCTGACCAAACAAGTGGCGACGATGTCGGGCATCGCGTTCACGGTAGCCTTCTTCACGATCTTCACCATCTCTGAGCGCATCAACGAACGCAAGCTCGACCTTACGGTGTCCAAGCTCGATCAATTCCAGTTGCAGCACAGCGAGACTGTCGATCTTCAATCCGTGGGCGCGCGCCCGGGCAATGTGCTCGTTGGCGTGCGTGACTACAATACGCTGTCACACCTGGAGCACGTGCTGGACCGCACAAACACCGATGAACAAGACATCGTCGTGCTGACGACGCGACTGCTAGCCGGACCCGGCGGCGGCGAGCGCGAATTGTCTGATGAGACCCTGTTTACCGAGTATGAGCAGCGGCTGTTTACGCGAGTCGTCGCGCTGGCCGAAAAGCACGGCAAGCCGGTCGAGTTGGTTATCGTTCCGGCGACAAGCGTATTTGATGCGGTGGCGCAGACCGCGATGCGGCTGGATTCGGCGGTTCTTGTTGCCGGGCTGTCGTCGAAGATGACCGTTCAAGAACAAGCTCGCGAGTTGGGCCGCGCGTGGGAACGCCTGCCGGAGAAGCCTCGCCGGCAAGTGGCCTTCAAGGTGATCGAGCCGAGCGGCAGTGAGCACGTCGTTCATCTGGGAGCGCACGCGCCGCGCCTCACAGAAGAGGACGTCAACCTGATTCACAAGCTATGGATTCAGGTAAGCAATGTTCCGAGCCGCCGCAAGGTGCATCACCGCGACGTGGTGCGAGTCGCGCTTGACCGGCTTGAGCGCGACCTTCGCGGAAACACCGACGTGATGCTGGACTTCTACAATCTTGAACACAGAGAACTAAACGGCAAGCCTGGCGCTCAAAAGCGGAAGTAGAAGCGCCGGCGCATGAAAAGGAACGGCAGGTTTATCAATGTCAGTTCCCATCGATCCTGTCACCTCTCGAAGCCCACAGCAAGCCACAGCTAGTGAAAGCAGCGCTGGTAGGCGCCCATCTTCGCCGCGGGCGCCGCGCTCAACAGGGTCAACCGATCTTGAGGCGCTGCAGAACCGCGTCTACAGCTTTAGTGATATCTCACACTACCGGGCTCGCGAGCGAATGATCATTCGCGCAGCGGATCTCTTCTTGTATTCGCTGATTCGGGCTGTCTACTCGACGCTGCGATGGGAGGTGCGAGGCCGCGAACATCTCGACGCAGTTCTCGCGAGCGGGCATCGGCCGATTTTCACCTTCTGGCACGTGTGCATACTCGGCGCGACGTGGTTCTTTCGCAACCGTGGCATTGTCGTTATGTCGAGCGTGAGCCGCGACGCCGAGTACACGGGTCGGGTGATCAAACGATTTGGCTACGGCACGGCGCGCGGTTCGGCGACTCGAGGCGGAGGGCGGGCGCTGGCTGAGATGGCTCGTTGTTTGGATAACGGAATGGAGGTCGGGTTCACGATAGACGGCCCGCGCGGCCCGGCTTACGTGGCAAAGCCGGGCGCGGTTACGCTCGCGCGGCACACCGGACAAGCGATACTTCCGTTTCACATCGCGGCGAGTAGCTA
>JBGQGO010000609.1:0-3735 GCA_041497455.1 Blastocatellia bacterium
CCCACCTTCCTGACCCCGAGCCTGAGTTGCGTGCTTTGATAAAGCCAAGAGCCTGAGTTGCGTGGCCACGGAGAAGGTTTCTGGACGGCTACCTGCGATTACAGAACGCGGCCTTGTAAGGCGGCGCCTCCGACATTTAAACTAGGCGCAATCTTGAAGGGGGTTGCGATGGCCGTCGGGCAAAACGTCTTACGCAAAGAGGGCTACGAGAAGCTCACCGGCGCCGCGCGCTACGTTGATGACCTCACGCTCGACGGAATGCTGCTTGGCAAAACGATTCGCAGCACCATCGCCCGCGGCCGAATCAAATCCATCGAGTTTGATTCTGCCTATGACTGGTCCCAGATCGTCGTCGCCGATTATCGCGACATTCCCGGCGAAAACTACGTTGCGCTAATCGAAAACGACCAGCCGCTGCTCGTTGAATCGGAAGTGCGTCACTACGATGAACCGATTCTGCTGATCGCTGCCGCAAGCAAGAGCGAACTGGAAGCCGCAGCGCGTCACATTCATATCGAGTACGAAGAGCTGCCGCCGGTGCTCTCGATCCAAGAGTCGCTCGCTGGCGCCGAAGTTCTCTACGGCAGCGACAACGTCTTTAAACGCTTCTTGATCGGACGTGGGGACATCGGCGAAGGATTCGCCGCGGCCGATCGAATCGTACAAGGCGAGTATCGAGTACCGCATCAAGAGCAGCTCTACATCGAGCCTCAAGGGATGATCGCAATTCCAGGCGCCGGCCAGATGACCGTGATGGGCTCGATGCAATGCCCTTACTACATTCACAAGGCGCTCAAGCAACTATTCAATCTCAGCGATGAAAAAGCGATCGTTATTCAAACGACTACCGGAGGCGGGTTCGGCGGCAAGGAGGAATACCCGTCGATGATCGCGGCTCACGCGGCGTTGCTGGCGCTCAAAGCGCAGCGGCCGGTAAAGATCATCTACGACCGAGGCGAAGACATCGCCGCAACAACCAAGCGTCACCCGGGGATTATCCGCCATCGAACCGGCGTGACCAGCGACGGACGATTGACCGCATCCGAGATCGACATCGTGCTGGACGGCGGAGCTTATGTGACGCTCACACCCGTCGTGCTATCGCGCGGGGCTATTCACGCGCTCGGGCCCTACCGCTGCGACAACGTTAGAATCGCGGCGCGAGCGGTTGCGACGAACACTCCGCCTAACGGCGCCTTTCGTGGATTCGGCGCGCCGCAGGTCGCGTTCGCTTACGAGATGCAGATGGAAAAGATAGCCGCCGAGCTGGGCGTCGATCCGCTCGAGCTGCGGCGAATCAACATGCTTCGCGAGGGGGACATCACCGCTACCGGACAGCGATTGACCTCGAGCGTTGGATCAGAAGACGTCTTGAACGCCGCCATTGAACGATCAAATTACCTCGAGAAGAAGCAGGCGGTCGAAACGGCAAACGCGCACGGCTCACAGCACGACAAGCGTCACGGCATCGGGCTCTCGTTCTTTTTTCATGGCGCGGGTTTTACCGGAAGCGGCGAGGCCAAGATGAAAGCTCAAGCCGGAGTCGAGATCACTGCCGAAGGGCGCGCGCGTGTTCTCTCGGGCTCGACCGAAATCGGCCAGGGCACGCGAACGATATTTTGCCAGATCGTCGCCGATGAGTTAGGCGTCGGCTACGACGACGTTGAGATCGAGGATCCCGATACTTCGCGAGTGCCCGACAGCGGGCCGACCGTCGCCTCGCGCACGACGATGGTGGTAGGCCGAGTCGTTCAGCTTGCGGCTCGCGAAATCAAGGACAAACTGGTCAACTTCGTGGCGGAACGCTTTGGCGCACCTGAGGCGCGGTTGATCGACGGACGATTCGTCGCGAACGGAAATGCGCTTGCGAGCTTCGAGGAGATCGCGCGCGAATACATCGCGCAGCGTGGCGAGCTGCGCGCTTACGCCCGTTACGCTTCACCGCCCGATATCGAATGGGACGACGAGACTTATTCGGGCGACGCTTACCCTTGTTATTCCTGGGGCGCGGAGGTGGCCGAGGTCGAAGTCGACATGGACACCTACGAAGTGACCTGCACGAAGATCACGACGGCTCAAGACATCGGCCGCGCGATTCATCCGGTGCTCGCGGCGGGTCAGATCGAAGGAGGAACGCTGCAAGCGGTCGGCTACGGGTTGCTCGAAGAGTTAGTTTGGGACAAAGGGCGAATCGTGAACAATCGGTTGACGAACTACATCATCCCGACCGCGCTCGACGCGCCTGAGATGGAGACGATCATAGTCGAAACTGCATATCCGCACGGGCCGTTCGGCGCGAAGGGAGTGGGCGAGTTGCCGATGGACGGCGGAGCTCCGGCGATTGCGGCAGCGGTGTTCAACGCTACGGGAGCATTTGTTTCGGAGATACCTATAACGCCAGAACGTCTAATGGCGGTTATTGAGGACAGGACTCGAACTGACGACGAATGAACATCGCAATGCAAGATGCGCACAAAGCCGAGTATGACGTCGCAAGCGTGAAACCGAAATCGCGCGTCAAGCTGGTCGTTTTGCTGGTTGTGGGACTAATCATTGTTCCGCCAATCCTCTATGTGGCCTTCATGATCTTTGTTGCTCAGCCTGTCAAAGTGGTAGGCGCAGCTATGTCGCCGACGCTCAACGAGGGAGATCGAATATTCATCTGGAAGCGTTTTTCATCCCTGAAACGCGGTGACATCGTGCTGTACTTTTTTCCCCTGGATCACTCGCAAAGGTTTATCAAGCGAGTCGTCGGTCTACCCGGCGAGACAATTGACATGGATTTAGATGGACGCATTACGATCAACGGCCGGCCAGTAGAGGAGCCGTACGTGCAGCCTTATCGAAATGAGGCGGCGCTGGCCCGGTGGAGAAATATGAGTGCGGAGTTCAAGCGCATCAGTCCGGATAGCTACTTCGTTATGGGTGACAACCGCGACGTATCGAACGACAGCAGAACATGGGGAGCAGTTCCGAAGTCTCTCATTTATGGAAAGTTCATGTCACGTTATTGGCCTCTGAGGGCGGTGAACTAAGCAATGATCGTTAGATTCGATGTTAACGGAATCACGCATAACGTCGAGTCGCCGCCGATGAAGCGGCTGCTCGATGTGTTGCGTGAAGAGCTGCGCTTGACCGGGACGAAAGAGGGCTGCGGCGAGGGCGAGTGCGGAGCCTGCTCGGTGATCGTCGATGGCGAAGTGATCAACTCATGTCTCGTACCGGTCTGCCAGGTTCAGGGCTCAACGATACTCACCGTCGAAGGACTCGCGCGAGACGGACGACTTGATCCCTTGCAGCAAGCTTTCCTCGAATGCGGCGGGGCGCAGTGCGGAATCTGCACGCCGGGCATGTTAATCGCCGCTCGCGCACTGTTGGACGAGAACGCGCAACCAACCCGCGACCAGATTGCGGAAGCGATAGCGGGCAATCTCTGCCGGTGCACGGGCTACACAAAGATCATCGATGCTATCGAGCAAGCCGCGGAGATGAAGCAGCAATGATGGGAGGCACAAGTCATGTTCATGGATGATGAGCTGAACGAACTAAAGGAGAAAATCTCCCAAATGCCGGATCGCGAGCTTCTGCAAATAGTCGAAGTGGATTATGCCGACTATCGCAAGGAGGCACTTGAGTTCGCCGAAACGGAATTGGGGAAACGCATGATCCCATTCGAGAAGCCCGAGTTGGTCGCGGATGAAGCCGAAGACGACGACTCAATAGCGCCAGCCAGGC
>JBGQGO010000610.1:0-3726 GCA_041497455.1 Blastocatellia bacterium
GCGCTCGTGTGAGGCATCGATATGAACTGCGCACCGCCCTTGATCGCGCGGTCCATCTGATCGTGGTTGGTCACCGAGCCCGCGCCTACACACACGCGGTCCCCGTAGCGATGTCGCAAGTCTGAGATGACCCTGAAGCTGCCCGGCGTAGCAAGCGCGACCTCGACGAGTTTGATCCCGCCGACTATGGCCGCTTCGGCTGCGCGCAACGCCGATTCAGCGGACCGAGCCCGCACTACGGCAAAGACTCTGTGAGCAGCGACAGACTCGATCAGTTCAGCGTCTTTCATAAATAGTATAGGACTATAAGACCTATATGACCTATTTCAATTCTGCCTAAGAACGACGCGAGCGGGTGCACCGTCTCCGTCCTTGACCTTTAACGGCAGACAAATGAGCTCGTAATCGCCAGGCTCAACGTCACGCAGGTCGAGCCCCTCAATGATTATCGTGCCCGCGCTGAGCAGCGCCATGTGCGTCTTCGGTTCAGCGTCGAACTTGTCCACGGACAGATAGTCGATGCCAACCACTTTGATGCCGTCGTTGACCAGCGAGCGAGCCGCCCCCGGCGTAATGTAGACATAGTCCTTAACGAAAGTCTTCTGGCTCCACAGGTACGAGTTGCGCGTCTTGAACAAGACTCGAGCATCGACGGTAAAATCGAACTCCTCGAGCACCGCTTCATCGATGAGCGGAGCGGTCACCTCTACCACTCGGGCGCGTCCGATCAGCAGCTCGAGGGGAAGCTTGTCCACCGTGATGCCTCCCTCGATCAGGTGGAACGGCGGATCGACGTGCGTTCCCGCGTGCGAGCTAAAAGAATAGCGGCTCAGATTATATTTCGCGTCGTCTTCGTTAACTTTCGTTCTACGATTGATCTTTACGTGTGGATCGCCCGGATAAACTACTAGGTCCTTTGAGAGAGGGACCGTCACATCATAGATTTTCATACCGACTGGCCTTTCCTTGTACCCGACGCATGCTATTGGGGCTTTGGATGGTTGTCAAATTCAGAACACGGGCGGGAGGCGAGGTGTGATCGCGAGTGGAACTCATTTTCGTGTCATCTGAATCGCTTGCCCCGAACATCTTGCTTGAGCTCTCCCAGCAACTCCGACACCCGGCGGGTTTCACTCTCGTCCAGTTGTGCGCCTCCGAACCGGACGCGATTGTACAGCGCGGTTATCTCCCGAATAGGTGAAAGCCCCGAAGCCAGCGCGAACTCAACCGGTGTCTGATATGGTCGCTTGACCAACCCCGCGCGTTTTGCGATCGCAAGCATCTGCTCGTAGAAAAGCACCGCCGACTGTCGATAGTCGCGCCGCGCCAGCCTGCGCCGCCACAAGGGCAGAATGAAAAGCCGATGCCACCACGGCCCGTAGCCCGTCGGTGGAAGACCTCGGCGCTTTCTGTAGGCGATGACGACGTACAACGACACGAACGATAGCGCTAGAAGTGCGACCCCGCTGCCAAGCATGAGCAGCTCGCCCGTACTCCAGTGTCGATTGATGATCAACTTGCCGAGCATGTCCCGCGTCCACAGCTTCGCGAAGATATAGTAGGCGAGCAAACGATCCTTGACGCTCAGCAGCCGATGTTGCAGATCGACCATGATCGAAGCTTGCTCGTCGCTATCCAGTGTGACGATGTAGTCGAGCCAGAAAACCTCCATCGCGTCGGCGTACTTTCTCAGCCGCGCCAGCAACCCGCCCTGGCTGTAGTCGTTGATGCCCGCCGAAGGCGTCGGATCGAACTCGATCCACGACTCGGTGCGCGGGAAGTATGCCTCGACCCACGAGTGAGCGTCACTCTCGCGGACCGTGTACATATCGTTCAGGTTGTTGTACTCGCCCATCTGAAAACCGTTGACGATTCGCGCCGGAATGTCGAGAGTCCGCAGCATTATCACCATAGCGGTCGCGAAGTATTCGCAGTGACCTTCGCGCGTCTCGAACAGAAAGTCCGCCAGCGGGTCCTCACCGGTTTGCTTCAGATCGAGCGTATAACGAAACAGCTCGCCTTTCAGATAACTCTCTATTGCCCGCGCCTTGTCGTAAGGCGTCGGTGCGTTGCGCGTGATATCGTGAGCCAGTTGCGCGATTCGCGGGTCAAGCCTGCGCGGAGGAACCGCGTTACGCCGGCGAATGTCTTCGGGAGAAGATGCGGGTGAATCGGCCCTGAGCTCAGCTTCGCTTGGAACGCTCACATCGGAAGGGACCGCATAGGTCGTCCGGCCTTTGAGGCCCTTTGCGGACAGCGCGTCCGTGTACGTGTCGCGTAAGAGATCCGCCACCGGACCATAGAAAGACAGAGCCTTCTGCGCTGCGAACAATGTGGGTGTGTCTAGAGGCTCGAGAACGAACCTTTGTTCGACAAGCGTAGGGTGGCTGGTGGGAGAGCGCAGGCCGTAACGGTACCAGAATCGACCATCCTTATCGGCAACGTCCGGGGGCGGACCCTGAGCCTTGTTTTGTAGCCGCTTATCCTCTTTTGCCAGGCTCCAGGCGTGCCCGTCGTAGTCTTCCAGCGCGATGCCTCGCCATCGAAGATACCGAGGCGGCTTGCGGTCCAGCCGCACGCGCATCACTACGCGCGGGCTCTTCTTGATCGACGCAACTTTCCCGAGTTCTACCCGCTCCGAGAACCCGGTGATTGTGTCGCTTTCGCCGAAGCCCCCGGCGACGCCTCCTCCCCCGAGCCTTGGGATCAAAAAGAAGAAAGGCAGCGTGAGCGCCGCGACGAGCACTATCTGCGCGAAAGAGGCGCCGAGAAGATACCGAACGCGATTGCCCTTTGTTGCGCGCGCCGAGTCCTCCTTCGCTCGATACTTGACTTGTTGCGGTTGCTTCAAAGGAGTGACGGTCTCTTCTTCGAGATGACTCACCTCGCGGCGCGCGCGGCGAATCTCGAAAGCGGCCAGCGTCGAGATGAAGAAGAACAGGAAGGTTGCAAGCGACGCCACGAACGTAGCGTTGAAGGTGAGGCCGGCGGCTAGCAGCATTTGAAAGAACGCGATCAGATACAGAAACACCCAGTCGCGGTCGCGTTTGTCTTGAAAAAGCTTGGCCGCCGAAACGAACAGCGTCATGTGAACGAGCGCGAGGACGCGGTTGCTGATCAATGCTCCGTCGATGAAGACGAACGGCACATAAGCGATGCTGATCGCGCGCCACATCCACTCGCGCAACCTCAGCCGCTTTGCGCCGCGCGCGTCTCGATAGAAGCAAACGGCGACCGCAATCGAGTACAGCGCGATCGATACACCGTCGAGCGACCCCGTAAGCGCGATCGCCAAAAACGCCGTGGTGACAAGCGCGTATGAAGTTGTCCTGAAATAAGATTCCATACGGATTTTCGATTTTCGATTTTCGATTTGCGATTTTGGATTGAGCCGCGGACGATTGCGGGCGCTACAGAACTCGGTCAACGACAATCCAAAATCGCAAATCGCAAATCGAAAATCGCAAATGCTATAGGTCTTCCATAAAAACAACGTGCGCGCTGCGCCAGACGTGCCCGGGAATCGTTCCTTTTCTTGCCGAGGTGATCAGCACTTTGAATCGCCGCTCGTCGCGAAGCACCGGCACTTCGTCAGGCAAGCGCCACGCGATGCCTCCGTCTGATTTGCGGGCCGCGCCGGCTTGATCACTCGAAGCTTCTGATGACGTTGGCGCCGGCCTTCTTCGAAAGCTCCAGCCTCGGCGGCGCGTTCCTTCTTCAGCCTGA
>JBGQGO010000611.1:0-3723 GCA_041497455.1 Blastocatellia bacterium
CCACGGGACTACGGATTCAGTCTCGCGAATCAGCCCGGAGCGCAGCTATGCCGTGCGGGTTCCAACGGCTCATCCGATCTACGAGAACAGTCGCGTGAGGCGGTTTGCAGAGTTGATCAGCGAAGCGCCAGGCGAACGGCGATTGAAGTTAATGGGCGAGTTGATGTATCAATCACACGCGAGCTATTCGGCTTGTGGGCTGGGCGCAGTGGGGACTGACTTGCTGGTCCGCCTGGTGCGCGAAGCCGGCCCAAAGAATGGGTTGTATGGCGCCAGAATCACGGGCGGTGGCAGCGGAGGCACGGTCGCAGTAATAGGCCGTCGCGAAGTCGGCGACGCAATGGCGAACGTGGTCAATAGGTATGCTGAAGAGACGGGCTATCGGCCGTATGTTTTCTCGGGCTCTTCACCCGGCAGCGCTGCGTTTGGGTCTTTGAAATTGACGTCGGTGAGTTCGTAGTTCGGCCTTCAGGCGGAAGTTCGTATCGCTTCACAGAAGGGGCAGTCATACCAACTTCCGCCTGAAGGCCGAACTACGAACTCTTACTGACAGACTCTTTCTTAGGAGGAGATCATGCGGTTTTTCCGGATCACGCTCGCCTGCCTGTTAGCGTTGCCGAGCTTGTTGACTTTCGCTTGCTCACCAGCGGCTGGCCCCGCGAACAAATTCAAGCTCGCCTTTGTAACAAACAACGCTGCCGACTTCTGGACCATCGCGCGCAAAGGATGCGAGCAGGCCGACGGCGAGCTCGACAATGTAGAAGTAGAGTTCAAGATTCCATCAGACGGAACAGCGGCGGAGCAACGGCGCATCATCGATGATCTTATGGCAAAAGGCGTCTCCGGCATCGCCATCAGCCCCGTCGATCCGAGCAATCAAACGCAAATGATCAACGACCTCGCCAAACGGCTCCTGGTCATCACACAGGACAGCGATGCGCCGGGAAGCGGCCGCGCGTGCTACCTCGGCACGGACAATCGAGCGGCCGGCAAACAGGCGGGTGAGTTGATCAAGCAAGCGCTGCCTCAAGGCGGCAAGATCATGGTCTTTGTAGGGAAGATGGACGCCGAGAACGCACAAGCGCGCTTCAAAGGAATCAAGGAGACGCTCGAAGGATCCAACGTCGAGATCATTGACGTGCGCACCGACGATACTGATACGGTGCGAGCCAAGGCGAACGCCGCGGACACTCTGGTCAAGTATCCCGACATCGCCGCTATGGTCGGGCTGTGGAATTACAATGGCCCGGCGATTCTTAACGCAGTGAAGGACGCGGGCAAAGCAGGTCAGGTCAAGATCGTTTGCTTCGACGAAGACGACGCGACGCTGGCGGGCGTAAAGGAAGGATCGATCTTCGCGACCGTCGTTCAGCAGCCCTACGAGTTCGGCTATCAGTCTGTGCAATTGATGGCTAAGGTCCTCAGCGGCGACCGCTCTGTGATTCCCGCAGACAAGCTGAAGATCATTCCGACGCTGATCATCAAGCGCGATAACGTCTCGGAATTCATGACAAAGATCAACCAACTCCGCGGCAGGAACTGAGTTATTTTTTATTTTCGATTTATTATTTGTGATTTGCTATTGGGGCCCGGCGACCTTTGCCAGTGAAAAATAACAAATCACAAATCGAAAATAAAAAATAGAAAATAGAAATGAGCAAACCCCTCCTTCAATTATCCGGCATCACAAAGCGGTTCCCCGGAGTCGTCGCGCTCGACGACGTTGATCTCGAAGTCTATCCGGGTGAGATTGTGGCGCTCGCTGGCGAGAACGGCGCCGGAAAATCGACGCTGATGAATATTCTCGGCGGCATTCATCAGCCCGATTCCGGCTCTCTTCGAATCGACGGAGATGAGATTGTCATCCGCTCAGTCTCGGACGCGATCACCAGAGGCATCGGCTTCATTCATCAGGAGCTGAATGTGCTCGACAACCTCGATGTCGCCGAGAATGTCTTTCTCGGCCGTGAGCCTGTTTGGGCAGGGCCGCTTCGGCTTATCGATCGAAAAGGGATTCACGCACAGGCCGACGTGCACCTGAAGCGGCTGGGTCTGAGTATCTCGAGTCGAACGCCGGTCAAAGGTCTTTCCATCGCCCAGCAACAGATGGTTGAAATCGCTAAGGCGCTTTCGCTGAACGCGCGCATCCTGATCATGGATGAGCCGACTTCGTGCCTGACCTTGACCGAGACCGCGCGACTGTTTGACGTCGCCAAGGAACTAAAGGCGCAAGGAGTGAGCATTATTTACATCACTCACCGGCTTGGAGAAATTGCGAACCTCGCCGATCGAGTGGTGGTTCTGCGCGACGGGCGTAACGCGGGCGCGCTCGCCGGTGACGAGATCAGCCACGACCGCATCGTCAAGCTCATGGTCGGCCGTGACCTGAACCGTTCTCATGCTCGCGCCGCGTCTTCCGGGGAGGCCGGATACTTTCGAGTGCTCAATCTGCGGACGACGAGGTATCCCGAACACGCGATCTCATTCGACGTCCGCCGTGGCGAGATTCTTGGACTCGCGGGTTTGGTCGGAGCTGGGAGATCAGAAGTAGCCCAGGCGATCTTCGGAGTTGAGACTGCGCTGGGAGGGACCATTCTGTTGGATGGCAAACCGATTAAAATCTGCTCGCCGCGAGATGCAATCGCCAACGGAATCTACTTGATGTCGGAGGACCGCCGGAAGACGGGCCTGGTTTTGGAGATGCCCATTCGGGAGAATGTCACTCTGCCTGCCCTGTCGGCGTATGCGTCAGCGGGGTTGATTGATCGAGCCGCCGAGCGCAGAGTTGCTCAGGACATGTGCGGCAAGTTAAGTATCAAAGCGCCGTCGATTGAAGTGACGGTCGCGAACTTGAGCGGCGGCAATCAGCAAAAAGTAGTGCTCGCGAAATGGCTGTCGCTGAGTCCAAACGTGCTGATCTTCGACGAACCGACGCGAGGGATCGATGTCGGCGCGAAGGCCGAGATCTATCAACTCATGCAGCGGCTCGCTCAAAGCGGAGTCGCCATCATCATGATCAGCAGCGACATGGAAGAAGTCCTTGGAGAAAGTGATCGCGTGGCTGTGATGCACGAAGGAGCCATCACCGGAATCCTCGAACGCAACGAGTGCAGCGAAGAAGCAATTATGCGGCTTGCCGTGGGGCAAGAATAGCGCTTGCCAACAGTTGTTTTGCGCTTTGGTGCGTGATAACTTGAAGGCGCATTGAGGTATGTTATGAGCGTGGTCCATCAAGAAACAGCGGCGACAATCGAATACCCTGAATCGGACGGCAAGCCTATGGGCGAGACTGATGTGCACATCGAGTTGATTATCAATCTGCGCTGCGCCTTGAGAGACTTTTTCCGCAACGCGGCTGATGTCTACGTCGGAAGCAACCTTCTGTTCTATTACGTGGAGGGCGACCCCGGAAAGCGGATCGAACCGGATGTGTTCTTCGTTCGGGGCGTTGGCAAAGGAGCCCGCCGCGTCTACAAGCTTTGGGAAGAGGGCCGCCCGCCGGACGTCGTCTTCGAGATATCGTCGCGCGGGACCTGGCAGGAAGACCTTCAAAAGAAGTGGCAATTGTACGCGCAGCTTGGGGTGCGGGAATACTTCATCTTTGACCCCGAGCGAGATTATCTCATCGAGCCTCTTGTTGGTTATCGCCTTGAAGACGGTCAATACGTCCGAATGGAAGTAGAAGGCGGGCGGCTGCGCAGCGAGGCTTTGGGTCTGGAGTTA
>JBGQGO010000612.1:0-3716 GCA_041497455.1 Blastocatellia bacterium
GAACGGCGTGCTCTCGCTGGTGCTTTCGGGCGTGAGCCCGTCACAAGAATTCGCCAACGAAGAGAAAGCCGCTGCCGGTTACTTCAACCGGGCGTTCGCCTATCGAATCTTCACCTCATTCAAGCAGGAGTACGCCGAATCGAAACACCTGCCCGAGATGTATCTCGGGATCGTCAACGTGTTCGCGTCTCTTTCAGAGCACAAGCTGGCAATCGAAGCCGGCCGCGAGTTTCAAAAACTCTATCCTGATTCACCGAGCTACGCCGACGTCTCGCTTCGAGTCGCGGACTCTTACGTTGCGTTGAAGGATCGAGTGAACGAGCGCGCGGTGTTGAGTGCCTTGCTGGATCGATTGGCACGCAATAACCCTCAGGGCGTTCCGCTGGTCGCCGTCGCGCCTAAGCATTGGAGCTACGGAATCACGCCGGGGTTCGAGAACTTGATCGACAAGATCAGGTACAAGATCGAAGCCTACAGCGACACCTACGACCCGACCGAAGACAAGGCTGCGACGAACGAGAATGAAGACCGCGAGACAGACTCCGAGGTGACCGACGTGCGCCCCTCTGCTGAGAGCGAAGCGCAACGCGGGCCTAATTACAGCGGCGTGCTCGAGCGTTACGTGTCCTCGCTTGCGGCTGAAGAAAAGAAGACAGAAACGGTCGCGTTCTTCTGGGGCGAAATCAAAAAGCATCCAAAAGAGGAAGGCCTGTACGAGCGGTTCTTGCGATGGCTGGGTCAGGCTCAACTGATCAACGAACAGTTGAAGGCTTATGACTCGGCGATCAAGCAATTCGATTCCAACACCTGGTATCACCGGCTCGGCCGCTGGTACGTCAGGCAGAAGCGCGGAAAAGAACTGACCGCGTACTCAAAGCAGTTGATTGGCCTCTTTGATGAAGACGAGATCACCGAATACCTGCTGCGCTTCGCGGGATACGGCGCGACGGCGGGCGGCGATGAGCTGAATTGGGATGAGCGATTGGCGTTCGATTTGTATAGCTACGCTCACACGCGCTTCTCGAGGAATCTCTTCTTCGTGCGAGGCATGCTGACATATCTGGAGAAGAACGATCGCGCGCGATGGGAGAAGCTCTCGACCGAATACTATTTCGCGGACCGTTCGATTCGCGAGCCTTACCTTGCGTGGCTGTCGAAGCAAGGGAAGCTCCGGGATCGATACAGCAAGGCCCGGGCGAGCAGAGGAGCGGAGGAGCAGAGGAGCGGAGGGGCGCCTCAGCCCCTCAGCCCCTCAGCTCCTCTGCTCGCCCGCACTCCCTCTTCCTACGCCGTCTTCGCTGCAGATGCCGCCCTATGGTTATCGCATCACGATGAAGCGCTCGATGCGTATCGCCAACTGGTCGCGCTTTATCCCGGAGAGCCACAGTACGCGGACCGGCTTGCTGACCTGACGCGCTCGTTCGGTCAGCAGTCGGATAAGCTCTACGAAGAGTCGGCGCATGTGTTCGCTCGGATGGCCGATATCTATCCGTCGGATCACAGCTATCGCATAAAGGCAGGCGAGGTCTACGCTCAACTCGGCGATTTCAAACGCGCGGCCGAGCAGTGGGACAAGTTGATTCAGATCGAGCCCGGCGAGCGTAACACCTATCTCGAAGTCGCGACCGTGTTCTGGGACTACTATCAATTCGACCAGGCGGTCCGCGTGTTCAAAGAGCTGCGCAACGTGACCGGCGATCAGACGATCTACGCGTATCGAATGGGCGCGGTCTACGAAGGCAAGGGCGACCTCGACTCGGCGATCGCGGAGTACGTCAAGGCGCTATCCGAGCCGGGTGATGGGCGTGACACAGTGTCGAAGCGATTAGCGCAGCTCTCGAAGCGAGCAGGTCTCGCTGAAAAGATCGCTGCGGCGTATGAGCGGGCGCACTCGGCCAATCCGGGCGACTGGCAGTTGATAATCGGCTACGCCGGCTATCAAGCCGAGCGCGATCATCAAGCCGACGCGCTTGCGATGCTTCGCACAGAGGTTGCTCGGTCGAGCGACGCCGCGTTCCTCGAATCGGTGCGCGATCTGTTCCGCGCGATTCTACGGCCCGAAGACGAGCAACAAGTGATCGCGCGGCTCATGGCCATAGCGCGCGACGAACGCGAAGCGATGATGTACCGCTTGCAGCTCGCGTCGTTCCTCGAACGCCACGGCCAGGTCGATGCCGCGATCGGACTGATCGACAAGCTGGTGGCCGACTATCCAACGAACGTCGGCGTCGTCGAAGAGTCTGCGAAGTTCTACTGGCGAGCTGGTCTGCTGGATAAATCGCTCGATCTGTACAAGCGGACTCTGGCTCGGGCGCTTGGAACGAATCGGCGCAGCTTCGCGCTGCTGCTGGCGCGCAGACAATTCGACGCGAATAAGCTCGCCGACGCAGAGGCGACGCTGCGAGCGTTCTACAGCGAAAACCATCTGGACACCGAGGTGTTCGGCGAGTTGGCGCGCACGCTTGGAGCTGAGAACAAGCTGAACGATCTCGCGACGCTTTATCAGGAAGCCTTCAAAGAGGCCCGGGAAGCCGGTTTGGGGGGCGAAGAGATTCGATCGCGCGTGGCCGGGCTTCGAGGCGGGATGATTCGAACCCTCGACTTGCTGGGCAAGTATCAAGACGCGGCCGATCAGCACATCGAGCTTATCAACAGCTTTCCGGAAGACGCTGACCGGCTCGCTGCTGCGATTGAATACGCCGAGCAACACAACTTGATCGAGCGGCTCGTCGGTTACTACGAGAAGTTGTCAAAGGAGTCAAACAAGAACTATCGCTGGCAAGTTGTGCTCGGCCGAATCTACGACCGAAGAGGGAACCTTGCGGGCGCGGCGGAGCAATACCGGATCGCGGTGTTGAACGAGCCCCAACGTACGGACCTTCGCTTCACGCTGGCGTCGGTGCTTGCAAGGCAGGGCCGCTACGACGAAGCGATCGCCACGCTGCGTGAAGGCTGGGCGCTTGCCGGCCGCGATCCTGAATGGCTGATCGAGGTCGCACGGATTCAGGTCCAGCAAGGTCAGCGCGACGAGGCGGTCAAGACGATTCGCCAGGCGCTGGCGGCGAAGAAGAACGCCAGCATCGAGGCTCAAGTAAACATAGCGGGTCAGCTTGCGGCGTGGGGATTGAACAGCGAAGCAGTGCGAGTATACGAGCAGGTGTTAGCTGACCTGCCGAAGAAGCTCGAAGGCGACGAGTACTTTCCCACGCCAAGCGTAACCGGCTACGTTAAGGCGCTGGTGCGCAGCGAGCCTGCGGCGTCGGCTTTCCAAAAGATCGAGCGGCTGCGCGCCCAGGCCTTTGCTATCGCCGAGAATAGTCAATCCTACAAAGCAAAGAGCATCGTCGAAGCAATCGACGGCGCGATGCGAGCCGACTTCGGCAAGGGCGTGATCGACTACGCGACGGCCGATGACGCGGCGGCGCTTGCGTCCGCGCTTCAAGCGTCGACCGCGAAACTAACGCTGTATTCAGACGCCGGGTCGCTGCAGCGCTATCTCGGAATCGCGCGTGGGGCGGGCCTTGTCGACGTCGAAGAGCAGTTGCAGATTCGGCTCAAGGATTCGGCGTTCGAAGCGCGCCCAAAGAACTCGCCGACGGTTACGCCGCAAGACTCGGCTTACTACAACGAGCTGCGCGCGCTGGTCGGGTTCTACGAGCGGCACGGGTCGTACGGGCGCGCGGCTGAGGTGCTCACGAGCGAGTTCAAACGCGATC
>JBGQGO010000613.1:0-3707 GCA_041497455.1 Blastocatellia bacterium
ACGGCGCGCAATCCCGGCGCGGGGGGCCGCATATTCACGATGCTGCTGCTCGGCCTGGCGCTGATCGAAACGCTCGTGTTGTTCACGTTCCTGACAGTGCTGTTGAAGGGTTAGTCAGGCGCGATCGGTATTTGCGAAGGGGAGGCCTCGGCCTCCCTTTTTATTTTTGATGAACGGGTAGATAATCTTGTGCCGGATTGCAACTAGCTTAAAGGTAGAGGCCACGTTCTCGAATCGATTTCCTGGGCGCTGAGAAATGCACTTACAACAGACCAAAAAGGGAAGCATTAAAACGGGCGGCCCTCAGTATTACTTTCACGACTTGAAGAACACCCCAAAGAACATAGACGTAATTGAGCTTAGAACGATGTGTGACTATTTGAAGAGCATATGAATTACTCCGAGATACCTCCAATAGAGAGCCCGATTCCTGCCGACCGACAAGGCGCCAAGAGGCACTACGGCGTGCACCCCTATTTCACCCGCCGGCCCTTCAATGTTGTCCGAGACTACATACAGCATTTTTCAAAACAGGGAGATCGGGTGTTGGATCCTTTCGGGGGATCCGGCGTTACGGCGATCGAGGCGTTTCTCGAAGGTCGAGTGGGCATTCATAACGATATTAATCCACTGGCGAATTTCATCGCGCAGGGAATAGCCGATCTATACAAAGGGGACGTATCTGAATTTCGTGTAGCGTTGCACCGTCTTGAAGCTAGGTGCAAGAACACCCTAAAACAGATTTGTTGCGCAGATGAGGCAAGCTTAACCGAGATTCAAAAGAACGTTCGTCTGCCGGAGAATATTCCTCTTCCTAGAACAGCGGACGTGAAGAACTATCATGATCTGTTTACGCAGAGGCAACTCATTTCGCTCGCTACTCTAAAGGACGCAATTGACGAGATCGAGAACAACGATGCACGCAAGGCTATGTTGCTGGCTTGGTCCGCCACGCTAGCAAAGCTGAATAAGACCTTTCTATCTGCTGAGGGAAGGGCCGAATCGAGGGGTGGTTCCAGCATATTCAGCATATACCGCTACAAGGTGGCGAGGGAGCCGGTCGAGTTGCAAGCTTGGGAAACATTCTTCGAGAGAGCCAGCAACATCATCAGCGCCAAAAAGGAGATCAATCTTGCCATCAAAGCAAAGGAGCTGACGAACAGGTCACGTGGCGATTTCATCGTCTATTCCGAAGACATTGAGAGCCTGAGCCTGAAACTGCCGGACTCGATTGATTACATCTTCACGGACCCTCCTTATGGAGGTCATATTTCATATCTTGACCTCTCTACACTGTGGAATTCCTGGCTCGGCATCCTCCCAAGCGCCAGCGATAGAGAAAAGGAACTGATTGTCGGCGGCGAGATGTCATTCACGGAAAGCCACTACATCCAAAGACTGGGCAGTAGCATTGAAGCCTGTGTCCGGATGCTGAAGCAAGGCCGATGGCTTTCGATCGTCTTCCAGCACTGGAATACCTCGTATTTTGAAGCGATATTGTCATCTGCCGCGGAATCCGGTGCGGAACTTCGAGCAGCAGTCTCACAGGTCGGCGACCCCATTTGGTCAATGCACAAGAAGAAGAATAAGGACTCAGTATTGGCGGGGGAATTGATACTAACATTCTTCAAGACTGGGGAAGGCAGCGTAGCTAGGAAAGACGGATCGTTTGATGTGGCGTTCGCGGTCGAAGAGATATTGAACCAGGCTGGCGGTCAGATATACGGCGAGTCGTTATTCAACAAACTGGTTATTCAAGCTTGGAAGGCATCTGCCATCCAGTCACTAAAGATATCCAAAGTCGAGCTCACGAACCTGCTCGAAGAACGTGGATGGCGATACGATCCCGCGAACCACTCTTGGACAAGGAACGGACGCGTGGACAGGCTGCTCTTCGATGCACCCGATGACGTACGTGACGCTGGACACACGTCCGAATGATTCTCTCGTGCTTCCGACAGACATCCTGTATTGCGGGTTCATAATGAGTTCAGCATTGACAGCAAACCAAACCGGGAGAAGCGATGCAATCATTCAAAGACAGCATAATCAAACTCATCATCGAAACGTCAACCAACCTTCCGCCTGATGTTCGCGCGGCGATGGCTGAAGCGGTCTCCGAAGAAAACCCCGCGACCAGCGCGGGCACTGCGCTTTCAGTGATAGCCACGAACATCGACATGGCTTGCGACGGCGAAGGTCCGATTTGTCAGGACACCGGAATGCCGACCTTCGAGATCAAAACGCCCGTCGGCGCAAACCAGATCGTGATGCAACGCGAGATTCGCGAAGCCATCTCCGAAGCTACGCGGCGCGGCAAGCTGCGGCCCAACTCGGTCGATTCGATCACCGGCGCAAACTCCGGCGACAATCTCGGACCGGGCACGCCGGTCCTTCACTTCCATCAGTGGGAGAACGAAGACGAGATCGAAGTGAAGCTGCTGCTGAAAGGCGGCGGGTGCGAGAACAAGAACATTCAGTACTCGGTTCCAACTGAGCTTCCGCATCTGGGTCGCGCGGGCCGCGATCTGGACGGCGTGCGCAAGTGCATACTGCACGCGGTGTGGCAGGCTCAAGGTCAAGGCTGCAGCGCCGGCGCGATCGGCGTTTGCGTAGGCGGCGACCGCACATCGGGTTATCAGCACGCGAAGGAGCAGCTCTTCAGAACGCTCGACGACACGAATCCGGATGAGAAGCTCGCGGCGCTTGAAGATTACGTAATGAATGCCGCGAACACGCTGAACATCGGGACTATGGGATTCGGCGGAGGCGTGACTCTGATCGGCTGCAAGATCGGCGCGCTCAACCGGCTTCCCGCGAGCTACTTCGTGTCGGTCGCCTATGACTGCTGGGCATTCCGCAGGCTCGGTGTTGTGCTCGACGCGAAGACAGGTGAGATCAAGCGATGGCTCTATCGCGATGAACATAAAACCGAGAAGCGAATGGCGGCAGGCGAGGGCTTCAAGCTGACCGGCAGCGAGAAACACCTCGTCGCTCCGATCAACGAAGAACAGATTCGCTCACTCGAGGTTGGAGACGTGGTGATGATCTCCGGCGAGATGTACACAGGCCGCGACGCGGTGCATACATACCTGATGAAGCACGAAGCGCCGGCCGATCTAAACGGCTCGGTCCTTTATCATTGCGGCCCCGTGGTGATGAAGGACAACGGCAGCTACAGAATCACCGCCGCCGGTCCGACGACCAGCATCCGCGAAGAGCCTTATCAGGGCGACATCATCAAGCGCTTCGGCGTGCGCGCGGTGATGGGCAAAGGCGGGATGGGTGCGCGCACGCTCGACGCAATGAAAGAAGCGGGCGCGGTGTACCTGAGCGCGATCGGCGGAGCGGCTCAATACTATGCTCGTTGCATCGAGCAGGTGCTCGATGTGAACCTGCTCGAGTTCGGAATCCCTGAAGCGATGTGGCATCTTCGAGTGAAAGATTTCCCGGCTATTGTCACGATGGACGCGCACGGCAACTCACTGCACGCGGATGTGGAAAAGGCTTCGGCGGTGATGCTCGAGAAGCTAGCTGAACCCGTGTTTTGATTGCAGCGTTCGCAATGGTATTCTTTCGCGCTGGAGTATCAGCACAAGATCAAGGGGGAGCCAGCAGTTGGCAACAGGGCAAAACGGGGCGATAAGAACCGGCAGCATCAAAGTGCTCTTCCTCGGGCAGTGTCTTCAGTACGGATACGCGAACGT
>JBGQGO010000614.1:0-3703 GCA_041497455.1 Blastocatellia bacterium
ACTTGGTGTGGGCCGTGCCGAATGGAGATACCGAGCTTCATAGCGCTTCAGAACCAGTATCGCGATCAAGGTTTGGAGATCGTCGGCGTCTCGATCGACCCGATAGCCCCGCGCGGAAACCCGGGCGGAGCGCCTGCGGTGGCGCCGTTCATGCAGAGCAACGGCATAAACTACACGATATGGATGGTCAACAATCCGGCGGCGCTTCGAGGCTACGACGTGAGCCGGGGAATTCCGACGACGTACGTGCTGGATCGCAGCGGCCAGATTGTTAAGACTTACATCGGCGTGCAGTCTCACTCCGTGTTTGAGAAGGACATCAACGCGCTGCTGTGAATAGGTCATATAGGTCCTATAGGTCATATAAGTCCTATAAGACTTGGCTCAAGTTCCTCTCACCTCTAACGCTACCTGATAATCTGACCGAGCTCAAAGCCGACGATGAAGTCCGTCACTGAAGAAACCAACCCGAAGACCAAGGACATCGACCGCCGCTCGACGATCGAGATCGTCAGGCTCATCAACCAGGAAGACCGGACCGTCGCCGAGGCCGTATCGCTCGTGCTCGATCGCGTGGCCGAAGCGGTCGAGTTGATCGTCGAGCGGCTCGCGTCAGGTGGGCGGTTGGTCTACGTTGGCACGGGGACGAGCGGGAGGCTTGGTGTGCTTGACGCTTCCGAGTGCCCGCCGACGTTCGGAGTCTCGCCTGATTTGGTTCGTGGCGTGATTGCCGGGGGCTATGACGCACTGCATCGATCCGTTGAAGCGGCGGAAGACGATCTTGAACAAGCGGGGCGTGATCTCCAGTCTCTCGGTGTTTCGGCGCAGGACGTCGTGGTCGGAATATCAGCGAGCGGCAACACGCCTTATACGCTTGGCGCGGTCGAGTATGCGAATAAGATTGGGGCCGCGACCGTTGCGGTTACTTGCAATCCCGACTCGCGAATGGCCGCGGCAGCAGGGGTCTCGATCACTCCGGTGGTTGGACCGGAAGTTATCGCCGGCTCTTCGAGAATGAAAGCCGGAACCGCGCAGAAGATGATCCTGAACATGCTATCGACGGCGATGATGATAAAGATGGGACTGGTCTTCAGCAATCTTATGTCAAACCTTCGCGCGACGAACGAGAAGCTGCGGCGGCGCGCGCGCGCGATTCTCGCTGAAGAAGCCGGCATCAGCTCGGAAGAAGCGGGGCGAGTCTTTGAGGCTGCGGGTGAAGATCTCCGAGTTGCGCTGCTGATGGCGCGGTCTAGCCTATCTCGATCGGATGCGGAGCGACTGCTAGAGTCTCACGGCACTTCGGTCCGCCGCGCCCTTGATAGTCTAGGCTGATTGTTGAGGATGATAGGGAAGGGAAGCCGACCTTCCAAACACGTGGGCCCGACCTGTTATCTATGGCGCATTTACTTCTCCATAACGCCAGGGTGTTACTCGAAAGCGGCATCCATCACGGAGGTGTGCTTGTTCGCGATGGGCGAATTGCTTTGGTGTTTGCTCATGAGCAAACGCCGGCCGGCTTGAGCGCGGATGAGACCATCGATCTCAGCGGCGCATACCTTGCACCGGGTCTCATCGACATTCACATTCACGGCTCGGCCGGAGTCGATGTGCAATCAACGGATGCTGCCGGGCTGACCAAGCTCTCGGAGTTTCTGCTCGCAGAAGGAGTGACCGGTTACTTCGCCACGTTCGTGCCGTCCGACGAACGAGGCTACCGCGAGGCCATTGCTGCGATAGACTCATACGTAGCCCAGCAAAACGAAGCAGATCGAAACAACAAACCGCAGGTCGCCGCGCGCATCCTGGGAATCCACTTCGAAGGGCCGTTTGTCAGCGAGCACCGCTGTGGCGCCCTTAGTCGCGAACACTTCAGAACCTATGACGGCGATCCTCGCTCATTAGATCTATTCATTGGCGGGTCATCACGCACGCCGCGCTTGATGACGTTAGCGCCGGAGATACAAGGCGGGCTCGAACTCACGCGTGAGCTAACACGCAACGGCGTGCGAGCATTCATCGGTCACTCGCAATCTGACCCGGCGACGCTCGACCTGGCTTTCGAAGCGGGCGCCCGTCACATCACCCATTTCCCGAACGCGCTCGATCCGCTCCATCACCGCAAGCCGGGCGCGGTCGCGTGGGGCCTATTGCGCGATGACGTGACGCTGGATTGCATAGCCGACTTTCATCACGTGCATCCGTTGATGCTTCGATTGATGTATCAATCGAAGAGCGCCGATCGAATGGCCCTGATCAGTGATGCGATCAAGCCGGCCGGACTTGGCGACGGAGAGTTCTCAGTCTGGGGCGAAGGGATTGCGGTGCGGAATGGCCGGACGTCTCTCGCTCGCCAGCCGGGTGAAAGCACAATCGCAGGTTCGGTAATAACGATGCGCCAAGCTCTCAAGAACATCGTTGACCTCGGCGTTCCAGTTCACGAAGCTGTGTGCATGGCGTCGCTCGTTCCAGCCCGCGCCGCAGGCATCGAGGCTGAACTCGGGTCGATCAAAGAAGGCCTGCGCGCTGATCTGATCGTATTCGACGACGAATTCGCCGTGCGCCTTGCGACCATAGGTGGCACGCCGGCCTCCTACAATGCGTGAGACCGGAAACTCGCCAATTCCTGGCGATTTATTCCCCACTCACAGCGGCAGCTTGTAGCGGAAGCGGCCGACCGAGAGGCTCGTTGCCAGTGCGTTTCGCACGGCCCTCAAATGGCACAGGCATTGCTGACTAATTGCGCCATTGCGAGAAAGTCTTCAGCCACAGTTGTTGCAAACGGAATAGAGGAAGACTTCGAGGGAGACCAGGATGAAAAGGGAGCAGGGCTTTTCACTAATCGAGCTGTTAATCGTCGTAGTCATCATCGGAGTGATCGCGGCGCTAGCTATACCTGGACTCCAGCGCGCGCGTCGATACGCACAGGCTGGATCGGCGATTCAGTCGCTCCGCACCATAACCACCGCTGAGAATCTGTACGAGCGAAGGCATAAGGTTTACGCGACGTTAGCGGATCTTACACCCGAAGGCACGATTGATACGAACCTCGGGTTCGGCCTCAAGAGCGGCTACGCCTTTACCATCACACTTGTCCTCGATGCGAACGACGTAGCGAACGGCAAGTTGATGACCTTCAAGGCCAACGCCAACCCTCAAGCAGACCCCGATACCGGCACGTATTTTTACGTCGACGAGACCGCTGTTATCCGCTACAACGAGGGCGCACCTGCTGATGGAACCAGCCCGGTGATACCTCGCTAAGTCCTTTTCTCTGACAAAAAGTGGCAAGCCCAAACTATCCTTTTCTGTTAAGAAGCCCGGCAGGAATACCTCTGCGATCTGAATCTGCATCAGCATACCCTTTCTTGACAAGCACTTCGCTTTGCGCGGCATCACTCGGGCGGGCTGGCACGGGCTTTGATCTAGATATTGCTGCAATCTGTCGTAGATTGGCCGCTAGGAAAACTGACCTACGGCAAAACCGAAAAGGAGTGTAGAGCTTATGAAGAATGAGAAAGGATTTTCGCTGATCGAGTTGCTGATAGTGGTGGCGATCATTGGTATCATCGCGGCTATCGCAATACCCAACCTGCTGAAGTCCCGTCAGGCGGCCAACGAGGCGTCAGCCATCGGATCCACCCGCACGCTCGGAACTGCACAGGCTACCTATCAATCAACCCGCGGTAAGGGCAAGGACTTCGCC
>JBGQGO010000615.1:0-3703 GCA_041497455.1 Blastocatellia bacterium
GTCATTTGAAATTTCTCCTCTGAAATATCAGGACCGCCGCCGAGAGAAGTATGCTTATGTAGACCAGAGCATAAACGGCCGCCGACGTCGCCATTCGTAGCGGGACTATTCGCCCGTGAGATGCTTCAGCAATGAAGCCAAAGTTCGACAGATTCGGGAGCAGGTAATAAGCAGTATTCAGCATCGTTCTGGTGACGGGGGATTTCGACAATGCGGCGGCCTGAAGCAAATCTGTGCTGAAGTGTCCAATCACGTAAACAGCGAATGAAAAAAGCGCGGCGAGCATCGGTGTAGTGAAGCTGGAAAACATCAGAGCGACCGCGACTAAAAGCGCCATCTCCAAATACACCAGAAACGAGGCGGCCAGCACCGCGGTGTGAAGCGGCACGAACTTGCCGTTGACATACAAGAGGGCAAGCTCGGTCCCCAGCAACATCACCCCCGAGTTGACCAGCAGAGTCAAGCACAAACCAGCGTACTTGCCGATGATGAACTCGTGGCGATGCACCGGCTTCGACAGCAGACTGTAGATCGTGCGCTTGTCTATTTCTTTATAAACCAGGCCGACGCCGATGAAGATAGCAATCAGCGCTCCGAACACCAGCATCGCGCTCAATCCGAGCGCGGCGGTGAACTGGCTCTCCATGTCGAGCGACAGATCGCTCACGAACACCGACGCCGCCACGAGGATCAGCACAAACAGGATGAGGTTGTAGAGCACGCGGTCGCGGATGGACTCGCGGAATGTGTTGAGCGCAATGGCCCAAACTCTGCGCGGGCTGCTCGGGTGGACGCTCACTCGCGCAGGAGCCGCGTCAATGACTTTGACTTCAACTATCGCCATCGCTGGATTGGGATTCCAAAGTTTAACAGTTCGACTGGGTCAGCCAAATTCACGGCTGGCGGCTATCGCCTCGCAGCCGGCCCAAGCCCTCAGCAAGTCTGTCGGCTAGCTCCTGCGACTTGGCCAGCTTACCTGCCGTTTGAAATGCGCGCACCGCATCACTGGCCCGGCCCGTTCGTTCGTAGGATAAACCAAGTTCGTAGAGGGCCAAAGCGTCATCGGACGTCGCCTGAACCACCCGTTCGAGCTCTCGCGTTGCGTCACTGTAGCGCCCTTGCCGGGCATAGCACAAACCAAGATTGAACCGCGACGCCGAAGCTTCCGGCTTCAGCCGCAGCGCCGCCGCAAAGTTCGCTTCCGCCAAAGCGTAGTCCTTGTTCTTGAAGTACACGGTGCCGAGATCATTGTACGACTCGAACATCTCGGGATTGATGTCGATTGCGCGCTTGAAGCTCGTAACGGCGCTCGAGGTCTCACCCTTGCCATCGTAGCTCCGGCCCAACGCAGCGAGTATATTCGGTTCATCAGGCTTAAGCGCGATTGCCTGTTCGAGCGACGCGTGAGCTTCGTCGAAACGCTTCGCGTCCAACAGCGCAAGGCCCGCGTTGTAGTGAGCCGCCCAGTATGTTGGTCTGACTCGCACAACGTTGGACCAAAGCGAGTACGAATCAGCCCAGGGCCTGTTTTCTAGCGCAACGGCCACCGTCAGCGCCAGCGTCATCACAAAAAACGCCACCGCTGCAAATGCGGCCCGGCTCAGCCCTGCGATCTGTGGCTGACTCACCTTCGATTCGAATGCGCCAGCTTTGAAAACGCCTAGAGCAACGAGATAGCCTAAACCTGCGACCGAGAGATAAAGATAATGATCGAAGACGAGATACTCTTCCTGTGAAACTTGGCCGAGGTTGAGCACCGGCAGCAGCGGAACGAATACCAGCAATAACCCGTGCCACACTTCCCTGCCGGCCCTTTTGCGATAGAAGAGGAGCGCCGCCAGGGCCAGGCCGAGTGCAGCGGCCGGCAACAACAACCGCGGCGACGTCACGCTTGTCACGAAGTGAGTGTTGTAAGTAACGCTTAATCCGATCGGCCACAACAGGTGTGCAATATAGCTAAAGATCACGAACGGCAAAGTCAGAAGCGTGTACGCAATCGGTCTTTCTGGGGCCTGTGGGTTCTTCCACATCAACTCCCCCAACACCAGATATCGCGGCACGAGATAAATCAAAGCGACAGCGGCATATGGCAGCGCTCGCTTCGCCGCTGTGATCAACCGCTCAGTCTTTTTTCGGGACGTTTCGATAAGCTCGTAGCCGAACACCAGCACCACCAGACTCAGCGCGGTCTCCTTCGCAAACGCCGCCAGCACGAACATCACGAGCGACAGCCCCAACGCCCTGCGATTCGCGCTCCCGCGCTCGCCCGCCGATCGAGCCTTCAGATAAAGACAAAACGACGCAAGGAAGAAAACTCCAAACAGCGGATCAGTCATCCCGCTTATCCAGCTCACGGATTCGGCGTGAACCGGGTGCACGGCAAAGAGAATCGAGGCGAACAGCGCTACGAGATTCCGGCCCGACATCCGAAGAATCACGTAGAAGACACCGGCGGCGCACGTGACGTGAAGAAGCAGACTAACCAAATGCCAACCCTGCGGCCAGAGTCCGAAGAGGTGATACTCGGCCGTGAGCATCACGGTGAAGAGCGGGCGATAGTAAGGAAGCGGCGGCGGCACGTTCAGCGTTCCGGGCCGTTCGCGGAACGCCCACACGTGTGTCGTAAAAGCCTTCGCGAGGTTGTCCCAAGAGCGAATGTTTTGATTCTCGACGATCTGGTCGGTGTCGTCGAAGACGAACTCCCCGCCAAGCGAATTGCCATAAGCCAGGAATGAAAACAGACAGATGAGTATTATCGTGCGCCCTGTGCTGAGGCGCTGCAAGGATGAGAGTAGTCCGGGGTGATCCGCAGGCAAGGCCGTTGGCTGCCCCGATACCGATTTCGCTCTGCCGGTCTTTTTCCGTTTTGCCGTAGCCACCGCGCCTTTGCTGTCCTCAAAAGGTTAGCGTCCCACTTCAACGCAGGTACGATTAGTTTGAATGAAAAGGTCTGAGATCCGCGCGGCAAGAGCGAGGGGCCGAAAGGAGGCTCTGACTGCTGCCGGGTGTGCAAATACGGGGGCGATTACTTCTGGCGGATGAACCAGTCTTGCAGCTCAAACGGGCCGGCCGACGCCGCAGCGTCGCCGGCCCCACGAACTATCTTGTATAGACTCTCCCGTTCTTCGGGATGCGGTCCTGCGGTGTCGCTGTAGGAGGGTCGCCGCCGTCCTCCTCGTAGACAACGCCGCTCTCATTTGAATAATAGGAAACGTTACCGGTCCCGAAGTTGCCGGTAGCGGTGGGCTTCGCGGTCGTGTCATACATCGAAGCGAGGCCCTCGTTGCTCAGGGCCTCGGAACTGAATATGTAACCGCCCTTTGTTCCGGATGCCAGGACCGAATTGATAATGCCCTGTGCTCCCAGTTCGGACAGGCTTCCGAACTTGCCGTGCCCCTTGGTGACGGAGTAAAGCACCTGGGCCTCTGTGAGGTGCTTAACTTCCTGAATCGCGGCCGTCTCGCGAGTTGCCTGTTGAGACTTGAGCAAGTTCGGGATGGCTATTGCTGCGATTATTCCGATGATCGCGACTACGATCAGCAACTCGATCAGCGAGAAACCGCTCTGCTTGTTTCTATTCATGGCTTTCCCCCACCTCTGAGTATTGCCATCCCGGAGGGAATGGCTTTGTGTTCTTGCGAAATCGAACGCGGGATGTGCCGCGAGGTTCATTTTATATTCTAACGGTGGGACTATACCACAA
>JBGQGO010000616.1:0-3700 GCA_041497455.1 Blastocatellia bacterium
CCGAAGAAAGGTTCTTGGTGCGGCTGACAACTTCATCGTAGGCCGTTGTCATAAGGCAACTGTACTGCAAACGATCCGACAACTACAACACCGTTCTTTGGCCGAAACAAAACCGCGTCGGGTTTGAGATCAGGACCCATTTGCTCGAGTAGAAGCGCCCCGCGGAAACATCGGCGAGCCTAGTCAAGAACCTCATCGCTTCCTCGTTCTTCGCTTCGACTCGTTCGCGTGGCCGCTCGTTGGGTTGAGGGCGCTGCACAGGAGGAAACCGATCGCGTCCCCTCCATCCTCCGCGACGCCGGCCGCGTGGAAACGGAAGCGCGGCGGGCCGTTCCGACCGCGACGCAGGTTGTGTGTCTCGAAGAAAATGGGGTAAACCATCGCGCCGGATTCGGCAGACTCATCCAACAGGTCCTGCTCGCGTTGAGGCGAGACTCGCGCAAAGTGGCAGAGCCAAGAGCGCGGCGAGGGCGGTGCAAAGAAAGCTCATCGTTGGAATTTACATCGCGGCAAGAGGGCTATTGCGAAGCCCTCTTGCCGGTAAGGGTCAACAACAAGCTGGCGGCTTGAGAACATCGCAAGCTAGCCGCTTGCGCTACTATGCGCGGATGAACCCGCGGAAGTTTGCCGGGCTCGCGCTGAAGCCCGGGAAAATAGTGTTCAAGTTGCTCGCGCCCATGTGACGCGCGGCGATCTCTGAAAACACATCGCGGAAGTCCGTGGTCAGCGCGAGATCGCGGCCTTCGTACAACTGCTCGGCCGCAAGCCCCGGCCACTTGCCGTAGACCTTGCCGCCTTTCACCGGACCGCCTGCGACGAACAAACAGCTCGCGTGACCGTGATCGGTTCCGCCTGAACCGTTCTGCCGAATCGTCCGCCCGAACTCGGTCATTGTGAGAATCACGACGTTGCGCATGCGATCGCCGAGGTCCTTGTACAACGCGCCGATACCCTGGCTGAAATCCTGCAAGCGGTTCGCAAGCTGGCCGCGCGCGTTCCCCTGATTCGCGTGCGTGTCCCAACCGCCGACGTCGGTGAAGGCCACTTCGATGCCGACGTTGGCTTTGATCAACTGCGAGATCTGGAGCAAAGAATTACCGAAGGGCGAACGAGGATAGTTCGCGCCGTTCGCTGCCTGGTACTGCTGCGGGTTCGCCTTCTTCAACATCTTGACCGCTTCGAAAGCTTCCTTGCCGGTGCCGTGGAGCGCGTCGCCGAGGCTTGTTGAGTAAAGCTCCTCGAAGCCTTTTGCGACCTGCCCGTTTCCCTGCCCCGCACGTACACCGAAGTCGGCGATGTTGGTCATCGCAATCGACGGCGCCGGTCCCAGCAGCGTGCGCGGCAAGGTCGCGGTAAAGGACACGGCGCGGAAGGGCGTCGCCTTCGGGTCCTTCTTCGCTTGCATGTAACGATTCAGCCAGCCGTCGCCGGTTCCCTTGTTGCCCGGCGTTCCCGCTTCCATGTAATCCTGCGCGTCAAAGTGCGACCGCGTGTTATCCGGCGAACCAACTGCGTGTACGATCGCCAGATGACCCTCGTCATAAATAGGCTTGAAGGGCGCGAGCGCCGGATGCAGCGCGAAGTAGCCGTCGAGATCAAGCGCCGCGTCCGCGTTTCCGGCCTTCGGCTCGGGAACGGCGATGTTCGGACGTACGCTGTAGTAGCTCTTATCCCCGAACGGGATCACAGCGGAGATTCCATCCATCGCGCCTCGCTGAAAGATCGCGATGATGATCGGGTGATCCTTACCGGCGGCTCCGGCTGTTTGAGCAAGCACCGCGCGTTTCAAGAACGAAGGCGCAGCGGCGAAGCTCGCCAGCGCTACCCCTGATGATTTGAGAAAGAGTCTTCGTGTTACTGCCATGATGATTTCTCCGAACCAGGTTGTTAGTTTTCTGGTTTCTAGTTTCTGGTTTCTAGTTCTAGTTTCTAGTTTCTGGTTTCCGGTTTCTGGTTTCCGGTTTGGTTCACGGTCGGGGTTGTGGCTTCCGGGCAAAAGAACCAGAAACCACAAACCAGAAACTAGAAACATCTTCGCTGGAACCAGAAACCACAAACCTGGAAACCAGAAACCTCATCTTCGTTGGAACTCCGGCGAGCCGAGCACAAGACCGAACACCTTTGCCGTCTCGAGGTCGTCCGCTGACATCGCGATCTGAGGAGGAAGGTTCGCGCGCACTCCGAAGCGCCGTTCCATTTGCTCAGGGTTGCCGACGCCCTTTTGGCCCTTGCCGGCGCCCTGGTTGGGCGGCAGCGCTTGCATGGAATTCTCAGCCATCAAATCGTCCCCCGTAGGAATCGGCGGAACAGCGCCGAGCTCGCCCTTCACCGATACGCCTTCCTTCAACTGCTTGTCCAGAACGGTTCGGGTCTGCGGCGAGATATCTCCATTCAGCAACGCCGCGATTGCCTTCTCCATTACGCGCTGTCTGTCGGACGTTTCAACGCTGCCAGCCGCGCGCTTCACATCGAAGGACGCGCCCCGCACCTTGTTCGTCGTAAGCGCGAGTCCGAAGTTCAACCGCTCCAGCAACGAGCCTGTGTTGACCCATTGATCGGCCCTGTCCGGATAACCGGTGGGCGCTTGATACAGGTAGAGCGGTTGACCCATCTTCGAGATGAACTGAGCGGTCTGCAGCGGCACGGAAACGTCGGCGCCAAGCGCTCGAACGGCCGAGACCGCAAGCTCGAACGGCGACTTGATCTTCGCGCGATGAGCTTCCTTCGAGTTGAACTCAGGCGAGGTAATGATCGTTCGCAGCATCTCGCGGATGTCGCCGTCGGTCTTTGTGTACACGGACGCGACTCGATCGACCAGCGCTTGCGGCGGCGTATCGCTCACGAACCGGCGCACGAGCTTGGTAGAGATGAACTTCGCGGTGCTCGGATGATGAGCGAGGATGTCGATGACCATCTCGCCGTCTTTGATTCCGCCGCCCGCGGGAATCTTATGGCCGAGCACGGTTTTCTCGCCGTTGTCGTGCATGAACGAACGGAAGACGAACTCGGTGCCCTGACGCGGCCGATCAAGCGTCCACCCGGTCAAGCAGCGCGCGACCTCTTGCACATCCTTCTGAGTGTACCCGCCCTCGACGCCCAGCGTGTGCAGCTCCATGATTTCACGCGCGTAGTTCTCGTTGATTCCCGGCTTGCGATTCCGGAGTCCGTTCGCGGCTTGCGCCTGTCTCTGCTGTTCGGGAGTCATTTGATCGCGCTGCATCTCGCGGTCATTCTGCGGATTGGGATAGTTGGGATTGTTTAGGCGCGGATTGCCGAAGCCGCCTAACGCTCCGGGCCTGCGCTGCGCTGCTCCCTGCCTTCGCATCTGACGCGGGTCAGGCAGTTTTGCATCGGGCGACATCGATTGAAAATTGTCGAGGTAGATCAGCATCGCGGGGCTCTTGGAGGTCGCCAACAGCAGGTCTTTGAACTTGCCCATCGTACGCGGACGGATGACGCTCATCTCGTAGTCGGTGGTCAGGTTGCGATCGGCGTTCTTTGCCCAAAAAATGTTGAAGTGGTTGAACCAGAAATCGGTCATCACTTCCTGAAGCTGCCGCTCGCTGTAAGCCGCGCAAATGATCTTTTGGCTCTGCAGTTCCTGCAGCAAAAACTGAGGCGGCCTGAGGTTGTTTTCCTGGTAGTAGGCGTTCACTTGCTGCCGGTATTCGCGCTTTGTGTTGTCGTCAGCCGCCTCGCC
>JBGQGO010000617.1:0-3695 GCA_041497455.1 Blastocatellia bacterium
ATGCGTGTTGATCTCGGACCCGATGCGGTCCTTGAGCGGCGTGATGATCTTGCCGCGTGCGGTGTAATCTTCGGGGTTCGCCGAAAACACCAGCATTACATCGAGCGGCATTCGAATCGGATAACCCTTAATCTGAACGTCGCCCTCTTGCATGATGTTGAACAATCCAACCTGCACTTTGCTCGCGAGGTCAGGCAGCTCGTTGATCGCGAAGATGCCTCGGTTCGCGCGAGGCAGCAGTCCGTAGTGTATTGTCAGCTCGTCGGAGAGCAGGTGCCCGCCGCGCGCCGCTTTGATCGGGTCGAGGTCGCCGATCAGATCGGCGATGGTCACGTCGGGTGTCGCCAGCTTTTCAACGTACCGCCTGTCGCGAGCGACAAACGTCACAGGGGTCTGGTCGCCCCGCTCTTCGATCATCAGGCGGCAAGCCTTACAAATCGGCGCATACGGATTGTCGTTGATCTCGCAGCCTTCGATCGCCGGCATCCGCTCGTCGAGCAACCCTAAAAGCTCACGCAGAATTCGGCTCTTTGCCTGCCCGCGAAGCCCAAGCAGGATGAAGTTGTGACGCGACAGCAACGCGTTGACGATCTGAGGAACGACCGAATCATCGTAGCCAACGATGCCCGGGAGAATAGCCTCACGCCGATCGAGCCTGGCTATCAGGTTCTCGCGCAGTTCGTCTTTGACAGAGCGATGAGAAATGCGCGCTTCGTTGAACTCGCTTGCCTTCAACTCGGCGATTGTACTCGGAAAGTGCATGAATTCGGACCTCAGACTTTGGTCGGGAGAATTGTCCGAGCCTATTCGCTCGTGAGTGAACTTTAGCCTCGCCCCTTGTGTCTGTAAACCCCGAGAACAGTTCAACACAAAGACACGAAGACACCAAGGGCTTCCGCCCTCTTGGAGATCTTTGTGCGCTTTGTGCCTTTGTGTTTGCCCTTCGGCTCAGTCTTTGCCGAAGATCTTCTTGAAGACTCTCAGAAAGCCGCCCTTCTTTTTGTCCTTGTCATCGTTCTTCTTCTTATCGTTTGAGTCCTTGTCGGAACCCTTGGCGATTGCGGGCTGAGTTTTCTGGTCCTTTTTCAGATCGGGAGGAGTTTGAGGCTTGGCAGCGGCGTCCGCAGATCGGGTGTCGCTGACGCTCCTCACGGGAGGGAGCGCTTCGGGTTTCTTCGGGACGGGAGGAGCAGCACTATTCACCTCGACTGCTGGCGACTTCTTATCGGCGTCCTCAGCAGCGATCGCTGCGGCCTTCGGATTTGGCATCGCTCCGCTGACATTGGCGTTCGCGAGCGCCTTATCCTTCTTCTTCACCTCGGGAACCACGGCGTCAGTCGGAACGCTCTCGGGCTCAGCGTTCGCCGCCGGAGTGGCGACATTAGCTGCGCTCTCGGTAGGAGGTGTTTTGGGAGGAACAGAAGCTGGCTGAGGCTCGGAATTCACGACTGGAGTGGAGAGGCGAGCCCTTGGGAGGAAGATTATCGACGCCGCGGAGATCACTAGCGCGCCGACCAACAACCCTGCTCCAAGCAGCGACCACCATTTGTTTCGCTCCTGCACAGAGCCTTCGCGCGTGAGCCGGGCACCGTCTATGTCGCAGAAGTTCAACTGATCCGCAAAGGAGTCGTTGCATACTGGACATATCTTCATCGTCGTCTCCGGCTATCTGGTCTGAGGCAATTGTCTGGTGACGGGCCTATTGTACCACCCTGGCAAACGCGGTTCAAACTTGTTGAAAAAAGCGATCTCTTATCACGAGGCGTCGAGGCTGCAGTTCGGCCGCGCCCCAGCTCTCGTTCAGTGCTTGCCTCCACCTTGACCAGAATGACCAGGCACCCGGCCATTGTCATCGGAAGTAGCATAGTCGCTGTAGTGTCCCCTGTGTCGTTCGCGGACGGCTTTGAAGAACACCGCCCTCACCATGTCGTTAGCTTGATTGCTCAGGCGACACAACTCCGCCACCTTTTCTTTTCGAGATGGTTCAATATTGCACAGCAATTAGTTCCAGGCCAGAGGATTATCAATAGGGACCTTCAAGAAACTACTCGACGGTTCCTTACTCAAGAGGCTGGCGGGCAGATACGTGAAATCACAGGTTCGAATAGGAGAATTGTAAAATGAAGATTAGCAGATTTATTACCGCGAGCACGCTGTTTGTCATAGCTCTCGCCGGTATCTCTTTCGCTCAGACCGTTCAAGTCACGAACACCTCGCAATGGGTTGCTGCCAGGCGCCAGATCCTGGCGGTCAGGTATATCGAAGACAACCAAACGGCGGTCAATATGGCGGGCACATCGCTCGTTCCGCGAGCGACCGGCAAGGCCGACGTTGAGTTCAAGCATGGCCGCTCGAGGATCAAACTCGAGATGGAGAACCTCGGCCATCCGCAATCGCTGGGCGCCTATTACACCACCTACATACTGTGGGCAGTGGCTCCCGAAGGACAGGCTGAGAGCCTTGTCGAATTGCCGATCAGCAGCAAATTCAACGCCGATGCGACGACAAAACTTCAGACATTCGGCCTGATGATCACGGCCGAGCCGCACGCCAGGGTGGCGCTGCCCAGTCCCGTGATCGTGGCTGAGAACGCCTTGCGGAAAGGGACGGAAGGCAGAACCGGAATCAGCCAGATCGAGTATAGCGGTGATTCCGGGGTGTGGTATGTTGTCGCGCCTAACTCTCCTGCGTTGAATGCCGACTTCAGTACACCACTGCTGATTCTGGGCGCGCGTCGTGCCGTCTGGATTGCGCAGCGGGCCGACGCCAGGTCATTCGCCGCACCCGAGTTGCGAGAAGCAGAAGTCAAGCTCGAAGTTTTGGAACAGAGCTGGCCACAATCCCGCAAGCATGACGACCAGCGCAAGAATGAGGAGAGATATGGCGGACAGGCTCGCGACGTGATGCGCCTGGCCGAACACGCCCGAAGCCTAACCGTCGAGCGAAGCACTCAAGCGAGGCTTGCCGATGAGCGCCGCAACGCCAGCGATACTATCGCACACGCCCAGTCCGACGCTGATCGCGCCAGAACTGAAGCTGACCGGGCCGCAACTGATGCCGATCGCGCAAGAAATCAAGCCCAACGGGCCACAACCGATGCCGATCGCTCGAGAGCCGAAGCTGAACGCGCGCGGATATCCGAACGCGAGGAAGCGGAGCGAGCTGCAAGGGAGACCGCGTTGTCTCGTCAGCGAGTAGCGCAGGCGCAATCCGAAACTGAGACCGCGAAAGCTAACGAAGCGTTGGCATCGAACGAAGCGATGCGCTCACGCCTTCAGGCCGAAGGCGCGATGCGTGAAAGAGACGCCGCGCGGCAGAGCCTCTACGTCTCGCTCTCAGCGATTCTTGAGACCAGGCGTGAGGCGCGCGGGCTGATCGTCAATCTTTCAGATGTGTTATTCGATACTGGTCAGGCGACGCTCAAGTCCGGCGCTCGCGAGAAGCTCAGCAAGCTGGCGGGCATCCTGTTAGCGTATCCCGGCGCCTACCAGATCGAGATCGAGGGACACACCGATTCGGTCGGCTCGGAAGAAAGCAACCTCAAGCTCTCACAAGGGCGAGCCGACTCGGTGCACGATTATCTCTTGCAAAGCGGAGTCAAGCCGGAGCGCATGACAGCGGGTCGCGGGTTTGGCGAATCCACGCCGGTTGCCAGCAACGACACAGCGGCTGGCAGGCAAGTCAATCGGCGCGTG
>JBGQGO010000618.1:0-3679 GCA_041497455.1 Blastocatellia bacterium
GCAGAAACAAAAGAGCGGTCTTCTCCGCTCTCTGTCTCCTCGTCTGCGTGCTCTGCGTCATCTGCGGATAGAGTCCCGCCTCTACAGGTTTCCTCGTCCCAGTTTTAGTTGCACCCCGACGGTGGATTGCATCAACGAGACTCGCAGTGCAGAATCAACCTCTCGATATGTTCCTCAGAACCAACAACGGGCCGCTTTACTACGAGCTCAACGGCGATGGACCGCCTATTGTCTTCGTGAGCGGTTGGGCTATGTCGTGTGAATGCTGGAGGCCTGCGATGGCGATGCTCCAGCGCGGACATCGCTGTATGATTTATGACTCGCGCGGCGTCGGGCGTTCGCAGCCTTGTTCGGTCAACGCGAGCTTCACGATCGAAGACCACGCCGAGGACTTGCATTCTCTGCTCGAAGCGGCGGAAATCTTCGACGCTACGATTGTCGGACACGAGATGGGCTCGCTGATAGCCGCCGTCGATGCTGATCGCCATCCGCAGGACATGAACTCGTTGATCGTCGTCAGCCCGCGGCGAGGCTTATCGCAAGATGACGTGAGAAACCTGGCGGTGTTCACGCCTGCCTCGCTCGCGCTGCGGGAGCTTGCCGCATATCCGCTGCTGCGAAACCTCGTTGCGAGGCGATTCCGCCGCGCGCCTCAACCTTATCGTGACCGGCTCTTCAATGATTTTGCGGATCTGAGCCCGCGCGCTGCTTATGAGACCGCGCTTTCGGCCTCAACCGGGGAGGCAGTGGCGATCCTGGATGATGTGATCACGCGAACCACGGCTCCGGTTCTGTTTGTCTGCGGCGAGAAGGATAAGAAGGGCGCGGCCGAAGCGCGCAGGCTCTTCTCGCTTGCCAGGGCAGGGAAGCTGGCGACGATGCGCGACTGTGGTTTTCTGCCTATGCTAGAATACCGCCGGCAGTTCGTGAAACTAGTTGGGGATTTCATTACAGGTCAGCAAGAGACCCCGAATCGTCGAGCCATTCTGAGATTCTGAGAGGCTATGGAAATCGACTCGGCAATCACACAACAAGTTTTCCAGAAGGTTGAGCCTGCGGCGGGGCAGCCTTCGAAGAGGCTCGCCGTGTTTGGGCTGGTCGCACTATTCGCAGTGTTCCTGGCGAGCGTGCTGTTCACACCTCCTGCGGGCGAATACTTCACGATCTGCGGCTTCAAGAATTTCACAGGTCTGCCTTGTCCGGGGTGTGGACTGACTCACTCGTTCTGTGCGCTTGGCAAAGGCGAGGTCACCGACGCGTTTGCGTTCAACCTGCTAGGGCCGCCGCTGTTCTTCGTCTTAGTCTTGCTTTGGATAAGGTCGGTGTGCGTGTTGTTGAACAGAAGCGGGGTCGTTCAACTGATGGACCGGATCGCAGGGCGTTTCAACGTGGTGCGCGCGTTCGCCTTCGGGTTTGCAGTTTACGGTATCGCTCGAATCGTGTACCTGGTTGCTTATCATCCGGTTACTTTTCACGAGAGCCCTTTGTCGCAGCTAATCGCGCGGATTATTCATTAGCCGACTGTCGATCAGAGCAAACCCATCCGCTGCAATACTGATCTCGGCCACAGCTCCAGCATCATTCCGAACGGATCGCGGATTATCATTCGGTCGGCGGTTTGATCGAACACTTCGATTTTGTACTCGGTCAGGCGGCGCCCCAACGCTGCGAGGTCTTCATCGTCGATGGTGAATGCGAGATGGTCGATTTCACGCTGAGCGTGTTCGTGCTGCCGCTTCAAGAACCCGATCCTGAATCCTTCGCCGATCTTCAGGTAGGTGCCGTCGATCTGAAAGCCGCGCTCTTCAGCTTCTGAGATCGTCCCGGCCGCCGGGACATCGGCGCGTCGCGAAACGTCCCGGCGCATGTAAACGCGCGCGCCGAAGACGATCGTGTAAAACCGCTCCGCAAGCTCCAGATCGGCGCACGGAACTTCTATGTGATGGAACGAACTGTTTGTGATCATTGAATTCGCGCTCGTCCGCAGTCACGCCTTCAGGCTGAAAAAGCGAGGGATTCCGGCTGAAGCCTCACTACGAACTTCCGGCTAAAGCCCGTACTACGAACGAACCATTGTTGATTTCTAGCGCTTCCGCTGCTCGCTGCGGAAGAGGCGCTGGATCTCCGGATCGTGCAAGCGCTCACGATCGGCGTGGCGCTCTTCCTCTTCGCTTATTCCGCTCGCTCGCCTCAGCAGGCTCAACGCGCGGTCCTTCACCTTCTTGATTTCCTTGCGGCCGTCTTCGAATTCAATCTCAACGGCGGCTGATTCATCCGCGCCGAGGACCCTCGTCACAGCGCCGTAGAGGACGCCGGCGGGCATGGCGTAGCTCACCTCATCACCTTTCTTGAAATCCGTTCGATGACCTTTGTTCATGCTTCTGCACCTCGATTGATTTTTGCCGGGCGCGGCTTCTGAGCTTGCATACGCGCCGCGCCGCACTTGGGACAAACCCACTTGCGCTGCTTATGGTAGCTGCGCTTCTTCTCGCTCATTTTAGTTCGGCATCGAAGACAAGTCATAGGGAATTGAGTTCGTAGTTCGGCCTTCAGGCGGAAGTTTGTAGAATGGCCCCTCGGGCAAAAGCAGCTACGAACTTCCGCCTGAAGGCCGAACTACGAACTTCTTCACGCGTCACGTATCACTCATCACGCCTTCGGCTCGCATATCAGTCGCGTTATCCCAGTCTTCGTCGAACACCCGTTCAATTTTCCGCGCCATCGCGTCGTCTTCCACGATCAAGCCGACTTCGCGGCGGCGATCCAGGCTCACCGGGCGAATGTTCTGACTGCCAATGAAGAACCTGCTGCCGTCCACCACGACGCATTTCGCGTGCAGCTTGTAACGAGCGAGCTTGCGCACGTGATAGTTCGGCACAACCTCGTGATAGGACGTATCTTCACTGATTATCTTGATGCTGCATCCGAGTGACGCCTTACGCAACAGCAGCCCAATAGCTTGCTGGTCCTCGACCTTCGCATCGAGTATCCGGATCGTCCGCTCCGCGGAGCCTAACAGCTCGAGTATCTTCTGCCGGCTGTTATACGGGCTGATGAGCAGCGGCAGGTCTTTGGGCTTGAAGGTCTCTCCTGACCAGTCGGCATCAAACAGGCGGCTCAACTCAGTTGCGATTTCCTCGTCTCGTATCAGCAGCCCGAAGTCGCGCGCGTAGTGAAGGTTCTTCTGAGTTGGATTGAAGGTCAAGATCAACGATAGCTGGTTATCGATGGTCATGATCTTGTAGTGATACCGTTTGATTTTCTCCTTGCGCGCCCTCGGGATGGTGACCTCGATGCCGACCTTCGCCAGCTCTTCGGAAAGCCTTTTGTTGCGCTTCGTCCAACCCTTCGACGCAGGAGCAACCAGCGCCTGGACCTTGACGCCGCGAGACACGGCGTAGGTCATCGCCTCGCGGACGATGGGATCGTTCATTCGGAAGATCGTCATCTTGATGCTGGTTGTGGCGCTGTCTATTGCATCGACGATCGGGAAAAAGCTATCGCCGGGCTGCACTATCAGCGATAGGTTTTGAACCTTGGTGTAAGCGTCCATCGGCGTGACTGTTCTCGTTAGTTAAGATTCGCGAGAGACAACGGTTTCTCGGCGCGGCAAAACGGGAGTGCGACGCTGACCTAACGGTTTACCACAGTCAGTGGGCATTTGTCATTTGTCATTGGC
>JBGQGO010000619.1:0-3672 GCA_041497455.1 Blastocatellia bacterium
ACTCCTGCTTGAATGAGGTGAAGATTCGATAGGCGAACGCCCGGTTGAAGTAACCGGCAGCGGCTTTCTCTTCGTTGGCGAATTCTTGTGACGGGCTCACGCCCGAAAGCACCAGCGAGAGCACGCCGTTCAGAAACCCGGGATGTTGATCGACTTCAGCGACGTCGCGATAGAACGACAAGTCGCCCCCGGCAACGCGAGTGGGATTCCCGGCAGCGTCCAACATTACTTTGAAGAGCCGGTAAAGCGCTTCTTCGCGAGAGTCGCTTCCGGCTTGCAGCCCACCCACGAGGTAAAACGTGTACAGGTAACGAGAGGCCTGATCGTAGTGGCCGATGGAAGCAAACAACTCGGCTACTGTTTCGAGTTCCCGTGCACTCCACGACGAAGAAGCGACAGCGGCCGGTTGTGAGCTCTGCGGCTGAGCGGCCGGTTGCGTCTTCTTGCCGGCGCGCCTGTCTTCAAGCTCACGCAGCAATCTCGCAGCTTGTTCGTAGCTGCCTTCGTACGAGAACACGCTGAACAGGCGGGCTACTGTATCAAGGTCGGTCGCGCCCGCTCGAACACGTTCTTGCAGAGCACGGCGAACGATTCGATAGCGGCCGAAGCGCCGCAACAGCTCGTAATAATCTCCTGCAATCGCCCGCAGCCAGTTCGGATCAAACGTCGAAGCGTAAACTTCTTCAGCGGCACGGCGGTCTCCGGTCGTTTCAAGAATCTGCGCCCGGGTCTTGAGGAAGTAAGCAAGCTCGGAAGGAAACTTCGGTTGGTATGAAGCCAGCACCGCCAGCGCTTCTCTATACCGCTTCGAGAGCTGCAGTTCTTCGACGTAGTCTTTGACCGGCTGAATATTCGAAGGATCAGCCGCTACCAGTTCGGCGAAGAAATCCGCCGGCCTGAACTCCTTCAACGAGCGCGTTCGAACCAGTTCAGCAGCGCGTTTGTAGATCGGCGTGCGCGCGGGCACGGTCTGTGCTTTTGCCAGCTCCTGAAGCGTCCTCACCTCATCGGCGAACCTCGCGCGATGATGATAGAAATCCGCGAGCCTTCGAAGCGCATCCGGCGAGCGGCCTCTCAGGTCAGCGTACTCATTGATCTCGGCCGCAGCTTTATCGAACTGCGAGAGCCTTTCCCCGAGTCTCGACGCGTACAGATGAAGCCTCGCGTCTTTCGGATACTTGCCGAGCAACGAGCTGACTCGCTCGAAGGCGACCGAGTAAGGCCTGGCGACCGACGCTTGCGTTCCGAAGAACTCTTCGTTGACATAGAGCGCATCGTCGACGAGATTTTGCGGCGCGCGATTGGGATCGGCGGGTCGAACAGGCCCCAGCGGGGTTGCGTTACGATTCGCCGCCGGTCTTCGTCGAGTCGTGCCCTGAGCCGCGGGCGTCTTTCTCGTCGCACGAGCTCTCTTCGAAGCTGTCTTCTGCGCGGCGAGAAACGTGGCTACGCCAATCGATGCGAGCGCGATCACTATTGCGATTGTTGAGTAGATGCGTTTGCGCATACCTGCCAATTGGGCGTAACTCCAATCAATGATTAACTCTGACCGACCAATCCCAAGGACCCTCCAGATTTAGAGACGCAGCCGTGTCGAGAAGCGACAGCGTCGTCTCCACCCGCGACTGGATCGCTTCAATCGTAATCCGCACCCTGGTGTTTGGTTCCAAATCGAGGGGCTCGTCCGGGCGCAGCACCTCGCCATCAAACGTAGCGTTCACTGTTATCGTCATTTCGCTTCTCCTAGCGGCGTGCTGAAAAATCCAAAGAGCGCCTCACGTAGGGGATTCCCGATAATCCCACCAACTCCCTCCGTTAGGAGGGCCATGTTTATAGAAGCCGTGACGAGACGCTCCCGCCCTCCGCTAGGAGGGCCATGTTCGTATCGCGCGTCTCTAGTCTTCAATGACTGACATGGCCCTCCTGACGGAGGGCGGCACTGGTTGCGTCTGCCACCTATAAACATGTCCCTCCTAGCGGAGGGTGAATGCCCACACTCGAGTCCACCAACTGCGAGGCTGTGTGAAAAGTCCGAATGTCAGCAGAAGGGGTGATCGAAAATCATTAGGCCCCTGTGGAAAACGCGTCACGGGGCAAATACGCGCTGTACTATTCACCACACTCGCTATTCGCCCGACTTTTCACACAGCCTCTGCGTTGGTGGGATTCCAGACCGCCGTGCCGCCTTCCCGATGTAGGCTGAGTATGAACGATCCACCAACTGCGTTGGTAGAATTGCACTTGAATACTCGTGGGTGATCGATTCTTTCCTCAGCCTCATACCGGTTCCTGAACGACCCCGCTGTTGTCGGTCGTCAATCGCCAATCACTTCAACAACCAACTCCACCACACTCGAATTGTGCGCGAAGTCCTCAGCCGTCACTTGAATCGTGTAACTCCCCGACGGCAGCCCCGCCGGAATCCTCAAGTGCCCGATGTTAGCCTTAGCCTTCGCGTCCCACACGACCGGCGCCGGCAGCGATCCAAAGATTCGAGCCGCGATCACCCGCGTGTCGCTGTCCGCACGCACCATAATCACCAAGTCTTCGCCCGCGTGTGCGACGGTCTGATTCAACGACACTTGTAGCCTCGGCGGCCGGCTGTCGATCACAAAGCTCTTCTCTTCCTGATAGGCGCGGCCTCGCCGATCCAGCAACACCAGCCGACAGTGATAAACACCATCAGCCATCCCGCTGGGAGCAAGGAAGCGCGTCTCCCACACGTCGTCGCTCTTGATGTAAGTCATCCGCTTCGTCAAACCGAACGGGAAGACGGCGGTGACTTCGGTGATCGACTCATCGGCGCGAACCTTCAGCACCGGGTCGCCTGGGCGGATCACTCGCGGACGAAGCAGCGAGCGCGGAGCCGCCAGGAAAGATGTGTACGGAGTCACGAACTTGTACTTCTTCGAGAGCGCGATGATCTCGTCAATCGCTTCTTTAGTCTCGCCATTGAGCGCGATTTGCCTGAGCAATGCGTCGACGCGGGCGCGCGCCCACATTCGCGGAACGTGCGGATGCGAATCGTCGCGTTCCGGCAGCTCGACCTGTTGCGATAGGCGAACCGGGTTGCCGGCTTCGTTCCCGGTCAACGTCAACGACGCAGAGCCCGGACGCTTGTAGCGGCCAACAAACGACAGTCTCGCGCCGTCATACGCAGTCGCGTCGTAGTCGGGATAGACGTGGTAGAAGTTCGCCGCGTCGGCGTTTTGAAGCTTCAACGAATCAATCGGATCGCGGCCGACTTTGCTGACGAACGACTTCAGCTTGAACGAGAGATCGTCAGTCTCCCGAGTCCAATCGAAGTAACCGCGAGACGCGCGAGCAAGCTCACCCAGCAATCGAATGTTGGTGTCCGAGCCTATGCCGAAGACGTACAGCCTCGCCTTCGGACCTGCGTCGTTCGCCTTTTGAAAGCGATCGACTATCGCCTTGGTCCGCGTGGTCGCGAGCGTCGAGTTCCCGTCGGTGATCATCACGATCGAGCGCTCTTTCCTCGAAGGCATGGCCTTCGCCAGGTTAGCCGCGCGATCGAGCGCCGCGCCCGTGTCGGTTCCGCCTGACAGATAGCTCGACTTGATGAATGCGAGCGCACGTTCGACTTGATCCGGGCGCGCATCGACGGGGTTGTTGCTGAAGACCGCGACGTCGTCGTTGAACAACATCAGGTTG
>JBGQGO010000620.1:0-3659 GCA_041497455.1 Blastocatellia bacterium
GGTACCTCGTCGGCTCGCTGCGGCGCGAGTCCTCCGGCGCTAGCGCAGGCGCAAGCTCTGCCGGGCAGCCCGCTGGCGGAGCGCATAAGACGGTCATCGCGATGATGCCCAAAGCGAAGGGCGATCCCTACTTCATAAGCTGCCGGCAAGGAGCCGAAGAGGCCGCCAAAGAGCTCGGAGTCGAGTTGCTGTGGGATGGCCCGACCGATCTCGATCCGGCAAAGCAGAATGAAGTGATCGAAGCGTGGATCACCATCGGGGTAGACGTGATCGCCGTCAGCGTTGAAAACGAGGTCGCGGTTTCGACAGTCCTGCACAAGGCTCGTGAGAAAGGCATCAAGGTCGTCACCTGGGACGCCGACGCTCAAAAGGACGCGCGAGACTTCTTCATCAATCAGGCCACGGCGCAGGGCATCGGTTACACGCTGACTGACGAGGCGGCGAGGATACTCAACAACAAGGGCGAGTTCGCGATCATCACCGCGAGCCTCAGCGCCGCCAATCAGAACGAATGGATCAAACACATCAAGGCACGGCTGGCGGAAAGATATCCGGATATTAAACTGGTCGCGATACAGCCGAGTGACGGCGACCGCGACCGCGCGTTCTCTGAGACGCAGACGGTCTTGAAGGTATATCCGAATGTGAAATTGATCATGGCGATTGCTGCTCCGGCCGTGCCCGGCGCCGCCGAAGCCGTGAAGCAGTCGGGCCGCGCAGATGTTAAGGTCACCGGCCTGTCGCTGCCGAACATGTGCAAGCCTTACGTTCACGACGGCATTGTCGAGAGCATCGTGTTGTGGAACACATTGGACTTGGGCTACCTGACGGTGTACGCGGCGCGCGCGCTCAGCGGCGGGCAGTTGAAGCAGGGCGATCAGAACGTCGCGGCGGGGAGATTGGGAAGGATCGAGGTTCAGAACGACGAAGTGAGGCTCGGCGCGCCTTTCATTTTCAACAAGACAAACATCGACGGGTTCAACTTCTGATAACAGAAGTTCGTAGTGAGCTGAAACCCGGTTCGGCCGCTGACGATATCTAACCGTTTTTCCTCGAGCCTTCCTTAGTCCTCGAACCTTCCGCGGGCATTTGATCGGGTTCCTCCGATTCCTGCGCCTTCTGCGCCAGCACGAGGTGGTCTCGCATAGCGCTCCGCGCGGCTTCCGAATTGTGATCGCGAATAGCTCGATAGATCTGGCGGTGCATCTCGGCGGACTCTTTAAGGTCCTTGGCGCGCTTTACAGTCTTGCTCCTGACGTCCAGCAGAATCGTGGCCACCATATTCATGAGAGCGGTGAGAATCCTGTTGCCGGACGCCGCCGCCACCATCTGGTGGAAGTGCATGTCGTGAACCAGGTACTGCTCGGGATCATCGAGCGAGGCGTACATTCCGGCGAGATCTTCGGCCATCGAAGCCATGTCGTCGCCTGTTGCGCGCTCCGCTGCGAGCCCGGCCATCGCCATCTCGATCGAGCGTCGCGCTTCGAACATCTCCGCGGATGTGAAGCCGTGCAGCGCGGCCATCAATCTAAGCGGGTTGCTGTCGAGGGAGGGAGGTCCGTCGTTATCGACCACGAACGTGCCCGCTCCCTGCCGCGACTGAAGTACGCCATGGGCGGCCAGGGACCTGATGCCCGCTCGCAGCGTAGGACGGCTCACGCCGAGAAGCTTCGCGAGGTCGCGCTCGGGCGGTAACTGGTCGCCGCGCTGCAGCTCTCCGCGGTGTATCATTTCCCGAAGATGCAACACGACCTCCTCCGAACTGGAGCCACCCTTATCGGGTTCAACAGCTTTGAATCTCGTTCCCTTCGAATTGGTCATACCAATAACGTCAACTTGACTAAGCTTGCTGCGGTCACACAAACATCAGAATCTGAGTGTTTCGGCGCTCTGAGTCTCTCGGTTCGCCATCTTAGCCAATCTGTGCGATATTGTCGAATGCAATTGGCTTGCTGCCGACAAAAGCGGTCTTACCAGTTGGAAGCGATGGCGAATTGGTCTGGCGGGGTGACGGTCTGTGATAGGAGTACGAAGGGGTGTAACTCAAAGTGGTTCTTGTTTGGAGTTGTTCGATTAGTGGGGTGTTGCGAGCCAGTCCGACCCGGGCGCGGGTTCCAATTACTTCAGTTGGGTGTTGGGGGCGGGCCGACTAACGGAACCGTTTCCGGTGGGTTAGAGAATGCGGCCGGAGGGGCCAAACCGTTAAAACGGTTCGGGGTCGCTGTTGGCCGTGGGGCACCTCACTGATGAATACCGGAAGCGGGGCTCGGTGTCGGCCGCGGGGCACCTCACTGAAGTGAGGTGTGAATGAATCGCCGAACAGAAAGGAGAGAAACATGAGGCAGCGTCTTTGGGTCGGTGTGCTCGGGCTGCTTCTCCCGGTCTGTTTGCTAAACTCGCCGCGTACTACCGGCGGGCAGGTATCCTCACCACCTTATAAAGACACTTCACTTCCCATCGAAAGACGAGTCGAGGATCTGGTCTCGCGGATGACTCTGGAAGAGAAGGTATCTCAGATGATGAACGCCGCGCCTGCGATCCCGCGGCTTGATATCCCCGCGTACGACTGGTGGAACGAGAGTCTGCACGGAGTCGCACGCGCCGGGGTCGCAACGGTGTTTCCGCAAGCGATCGGCCTCGCCGCCACGTGGGATGCTGATCTCATGCATCGCGTAGCTGACGTTATCTCAACCGAAGCGCGCGCGAAGTATCACGACGCCATTCGCAAGGGCGACCACGGCAGATACAAAGGCCTGACCTTCTGGAGCCCCAACATCAACATCTTTCGCGATCCGCGGTGGGGCCGTGGCCAGGAGACTTACGGCGAAGATCCTTACCTTACGGCTCGAATGGGCGTCGAGTTCGTGAAGGGGCTTCAGGGTGACGATCCGAAGTATTTCAAAGTGATTTCGACGCCAAAGCACTATGCTGTCCACAGCGGACCGGAGCCGGACCGGCATCGCTTCGACGCGACGACCGATCAGCGCGACCTGTTCGAGACGTACCTGCCCGCGTTTGAAGCTTGCGTCAGGGAGGGCGGCGCCTACTCGGTGATGTGCGCCTACAACCGCTACCTGGGCGAGCCGTGCTGTGCGCACAATACGCTGCTCAAGAAGATACTTCGCGACGACTGGAAGTTCCCGGGATACGTCGTTTCGGACTGCGGCGCGGTTTACGACATCTACAAGTTTCACAAAGTCGCGGACGGTCCGGCCGCCGCCTCGGCAGTCGCCGTCAAGTTGGGTACTGATCTGGAATGCGGCAACGATTACCGGTCTCTGATCGAAGCGGTGAAGCAGAGGCTGGTGAAGGAAGAAGAAATAGACGACTCGCTCAAGCGGCTGTTCACGGCGCGATTCCGGCTCGGGATGTTCGATCCGCCGGAGATGGTTCCCTACGCGCGGATTCCGATCGAAGAGAATGACTCGGCTGAGCATCGGCGGTTGGCGCTTCAAGCGGCTCGCGAATCGATTGTCCTGTTGAAGAATCAAAACGAACTGTTGCCGCTAAGAAAAACGTTGAAGAAGATCGCGGTGATTGGCCCGACCGCTGATGATCTCCCGGTGCTGCTTGGAAACTACAACGGCACGCCCTCCAGCTACGTAACGCCGTTGAACGGGATTCGGAACAAGGTGCCGGCGCAAGCGCAGGTCGCATAC
>JBGQGO010000621.1:0-3655 GCA_041497455.1 Blastocatellia bacterium
CGTCGTTCGGGCATAAAGGACAAAGCTGCTGAAGCCGCGAGCGACGCGTCCAAAAAAGCCGGCGAGGTCTTCGAGGATGCAAAGGAAACAGCATCCGGCCTTTTCGGCGATGCGCGGCGTTACTACGAAAACGCAAGCGGGGCTGCTCGCGCAAGCGTGTCGGCCGCGCGCCTGCCGTCGTCGGTTCTCAACACCCTCGCCAGCGCGCGCCGATGGGCGAAGAAAAACCCAGGCAAGGCTGCCGCCGTCTCGCTCGCGTTCATCGCGGGGACTCGCGCAGGCGCCGCGTTTTCATCGCTGGACGTCGTGCTGCTCGGGGCGGGCGGGGCCGGCAACTGGTTCTTTCATTCTGCGATCGTGCCTTATGGTTTGAGGAAGTTATCCGAGAAGTACGAGGTATATTTGAAACGCCAGGAAGAACTGATCCGCGACGGCAAGCTGCCGGAGGCCGAGCGCGCGCGAGTGAAGTTCCAGCGCGACGCGGCTAAGTATGTCGGCGCACCGCTGCTTGGCGCATTCAGCGTGGCGGCCGGCGCGGGACTGGTCTTCGAAGCGGTCACCGGAGGCGCGGTCGCGGGGTTTCCGATCAACATAGTCCTCGGCGGGAACCCGCTGCTGTCGAGCATCTGGCTATTCGGCAACGGGCTGGTCTGTTTTCACAACGGCTACAAGTTCTTTATGATGGCGCTCGCGGACCAGGAAGACGTCGCCCGGGTGGTGCGCGACATCAAAGGCCTGCTGCCAGCCTTCGAGGGTGCGGGCGCTGAAGCTTAGGATCGGAAACCAGGTTCTCAAATAACAAATATCAAATCGCAAATCGCAAATATCAAATCTGAGATTTGATATTTGTGATTTGCGATTTGCGATTTGCGATTTGATATTTGTGATTTCTGCCGCTTACCTCTAAACCAATGACTCAAGTAACCGTCGCGCTCCTTGGATTCGGGAACGTGGGCCGCGCATTCGTCCGGTACGTCAGGTCCGCCGCCGCTACGAGCCAAGCCTCGATTATGATCCGCGCAGTCGCCGACAGCAGCGGAGGCCTCTTGCTGGACAATGACTCAACGGTCGAACGTGTGATGGCTGACAAAGATTCGGGGCACAGCATACGTGAGTTCGCGCCTGGCAATTTCATCGGCGACACTCGAGAGTTCATTCGGGCACTTCAGTCAGCAGGAATCTCCATCCTCGTTGAATCACTTCCGACTAACATCGCCGACGGACAACCCGCGCTTGAATTGATCACGACCGCGCTCGAGCAAGGCGCCAACGTAGTCACAGTAGACAAAGGTCCGCTCGTGCACGGCTTCGCCGTGCTCAACGAAGCGGCGCGGAGGGGCGGCGCGCGGCTTGGCTACAGCGGCACGACCGGCGTGAGCATACCCGATGAACTTGCGGGCGATCGGGTGCTGGAAATACGCGGCGTGTTGAACGGCACCACGAACTACATATTGACCGAGATGCAGCAACGTCAGAGGTCGTTTGATGAAGCTCTCGCCAGCGCTCAGGCTGACGGCATCGCCGAGCCTGATCCTTCTCTCGACGTTCAAGGCTGGGACACGGCGTCGAAGACCCTGATCCTGGCGAAGTCGCTGATGGGCGCTGACGCTCGACTCGCCGACGTATCGCGAATAGGCATTGGTCCAGAGACCGAATCGCTGATCAAAATCGCGCGTGAAAGCGGTCGCGTGGTTCGACTGGTTGGCCGCGCTCGGATTTGGCGGGGGCGAGTGCGGGTGAGTGTCGCGCCCAAACTGGTCGAGCCCGATTCATCGTTCTATTCGGTCTCGGGCACGTCGAAGGCGGCGGTCTTCCGAACAGAACGACAGGGCGCGGTGTTGGCGCTTGCGCGATCCGGCCGCGACGCAATTTCGCAGACGATAATGGATGACATCGCGACAATATGCACGAACCGATTGCCAACTTAAGCCGAGGATGCAGGATCGAACGCCAGGCACGGGTAGGCAGAAGCGCAAACAGCGATTTGCCTTTGATCAATCGGGCTTGGTGAACTCGGCGTTGAGATCCCGAAACGACAATTGCGGGCTTGGTTCGTGCTCCTGCTCAGCCTCACCGCCGTCCGAAGAATGAGTCGCGGATTGCGGTCGAAGCGCCTTCTGCACGTCGCGCAGGTTGAAGCGGATCAATCTGTGGGTGAGAAGCACGGCGGGGATGCGGCCGGCGCGGCGAAGCCTGTGAACGGTCGCTTCGCTGATCTGCAAGACTTCAGAGAGTTGACGCGCGGTCAGGTACTCAGCCCGCTTGTCCCTGGGCTGTTCCGGCGCATCGGATTCGCCGGTTTTCGCGTGTGGTTTTTGTCTCTCGGCTGCCACTTATTTCTTCACCGGTTCGAGTGAAAATGATAAAGGAACAGACTCGGACTCGTTTACGTCAACCAGCTTGGTCTCCAGCTTGTAGCCGTTAAGCGTAGCGGTGATCTGATACCTTGCGCGGGCGGCTGGCACCCGGAACGCGAACTCGCCGTGACTGTTGCTCGTGTAGCTCAACGAGAAAGACCCGACGCGTTTGTGCTCCTTTTCTTCGTCTTCCGTGGGTACTCGCGCGAGCTTCAGGTGCACGCCAGCCAGCGAAGCGCCCTGGGAATCGAACACCGCTCCGCGTATGAGCGACGTGCGATGGCTGGCCTTGGCGAGCCGGATGGTTTTGACGGTGGTCTCTTTGCCTTCCTCGACCTGCTGCATCTGGACGAGCGTTCCCCCTTGATAACCTTCGGCGTCGAAGCTCACGGTGTAGTCATCCGGCACGAGCTCGAAGGAAAAACTCCCTGCCTCGTCTGTCTTTGTTTCCTTGAGTGACCGGTCACGGCCACGCATCGCCCGCACTTCGGCGCCCGCGAGCGGCTTGCCCTTCTCGTTTTCGATTTTGCCCTTCAGCGTGCCGACTCCTTGCGGAGCTGCGAAAGCGGCGATCAGCGAGCAGAGCAAGATCAGAGCGATTGTGAAGACCTTTTTTATCACGCTTTTCTATAAGCATCCAGTCGCAGTTCGTACTCTTCGGGTGATTGTGATTTTGCGGTCCCGCTCCGAGAAAAGTCAACCAACAAGTTAGTCAGTAGTCAGTAGTCAGTAGTCAGTAGTCGGTGGTCAGTAGTCCGTGGGTCGAACGTTCGTAGTACGGCCTTTAGGCGGAAGTTTGTATGGCGAGCACTTGAGTACGGGCGATTCTGGGCCAGTCGCCGCTACAAGCTTCCGCCTAAAGGCCGTACTACGAACGTTCGACCCACTGACCACTAGCCATCGCCGATCATCATTCTCTATGATCATCCAGCAATGAGAGTGATCGGCGGAACTCATCGCGGCAGAAGATTGCGGAGTGTAGGTGGGCTGGCAGTCCGGCCAACGTCAGACCGCTTGCGCGAAACGTTGTTCAACATCCTGGCGCCGAGAATCTCCGGCAGCCGCTTTCTGGACATCTGCGCCGGCTCGGGAGCGGTCGGCATCGAAGCCTTGAGTCGCGGCGCAAGCGAAGTGACCTTCATCGAACGCTCGCGCCACGCTTGCGCGGTAATCGAGGCCAACCTCACCGCGCTTGGGATTACACGCGAAGCAACAACCATCAACCGCGACGCCGCGGCAACGCTCAAGCGCCTCGAACAGGAGTCCAAGCAGTTCGATGTTGCGTTCTTCGATCCGCC
>JBGQGO010000622.1:0-3643 GCA_041497455.1 Blastocatellia bacterium
GAGTTCTACCGCGAGATCTACTTCTCCGAAAAGAAACAGCTCGACACCAAGACGCAGGAGTTGATCTCGATCGCCGCGTCGCTGGTCGCCAAGTGTCAGGGCTGCCTCGAAGGTCACCTCAAAAAAGCGATCGAGTCGGGCGCAACGCCTGAAGAGATCAGCGAGACGCTTTCAATCGCGGCCGCCATCAACGCCGCGGCGATTATCGATCTCACCGACGTCGCTGCTGCCAATCTCAACATCAATAACTTTCCAAGCGACGGGCCGCGCTTCAGAGGTTAATAAATGGATATGCTCATGCAACTCGCCATCGGAATACTGTCGGTGATGATCACTCTAGTGGCAAACGCCGCCGCGCACTTGATGCCACGGCAAGCCGCCGCTACGCCGCAGACTTCAACCGCGCAAGCTACCCCGGCCGGCGGAGTTGTGTACGGCTCGCTTCAATCGCCGTCGCTTGGCAAAGAGCTGAAGTTCGCGATTCAGTTTCCTCCGTCGTACGAACACGACGCCAAGCGTCGCTATCCCGTGCTCTACTTCCTTCACGGAATGTTCGGCAACGAGCGAGAGTTCGAGAAACGCGGAGTCGCAGCCGCTATCAGCAAGATGCGCGAAGAAGGTAAGATCGGCGAGTTCATCATCGTGTCGCCCGCGGGCGAGAACAGTTTCTACTTGAATGCGAAGAACGGCGCGCAATACGAGGACGCGATTATCAAGGACCTGATCCCATACATCGAGAAGACCTATCGCGTCATCGGCACGCCGGCTAGCCGCTCCATTCAAGGAATCTCGATGGGTGGTTGGGGAGCGTTGCTACTCGCGTTCAAGCACCCCGAGATGTTTTCGACCGTGACAACTCACTGCGCGGCGCTCTTCAACGAGCTCCCGCATCCGTCGGGTACCGACCGCCGCTCGCAGTTCATGCTTCAGATAATCGGTAAGATCTTCGGCGATCCACCCGATGAGGAGTTCTTCCGCACGGTGAATCCAATGTTCGTGGTTGAGCAGAATCTGGCGGCCATCAAAAAATCGGGCATCAAGATTTATTTCGACTGCGGCGAGCAGGATCGATACCAGTTTCAGGATAGCAACAAGCTCTTCGACGAGAAGCTCACCAAGCTGGGCCTCGCGCACGAGTTTCACCTGTATCCCGGAAACCACGGCTGGGAGTACATGATTTCAGTAGCGGATCACTCGTACACATTCTTGTGGGCCGGCTTCAAAACAGACGCGAAGCCTGCGGCGCCCGTTCGCTCGCGCGCCGGCCGCTGAAAGTTCGTAGTTCGGCCTTCAGGCGGAAGTTCGTACGCGGGTTCGGAAGCCCCTTGAGGCATATGCTACGAACTTCCGCCTGAAGGCCGAACTACGAACTCTTCGCCTTCTCAGTTGGGATTTACCGAGGGCTGATGGGTTGACCGTCAGCCCTTTCGATTTGGATTACCCTTATGTCATCCGGTCCAGCAAAAAACGTACGAAGCCGATTCGCCGAGATCGTCTCGCGCGAGGATGCCGCGATCAACCTCGCCGAAGCGGCCTTGTGCATCGCGGCCGAGGAGTATCCACGGCTCGACGTTGAGCTCTACCTCGACAGGCTCGACTACTTCGGCGATCTCGCTCGCGAGCGGGCAGCAAACTCGCGCGACGCGATCGACGTAATCACAGCGCTGAACGAAACGCTGTTTGAACGGCTCGGATTCCGCGGCAACCGGGAAAACTACTACGATCCTCGCAACAGCTATCTGAACGAGGTGATTGACCGCCGAACCGGAATACCCATCACGCTGACAGTCGTGTACATCGAAGTCGCGAAGCGAATCGGGTTTCCAATCAAAGGCGTTGGCCTGCCGTTCCACTTCATTGCAAAGCACGAGGCGGAAAGCGGCGACCTTTTCATCGATCCATTCAACGCAGGGGGGCTAATCGGCTCGGCAGGATGCGACGAGTTGATAACCCGGATGAGCGGCGGCAAACTCGAGCTTGGGCCCGAGCATCTCGAGGCGGTCACCAACAAACAAATCCTGACGCGGATGTTGTCAAACCTCCTCGGCGTCCACTCGGCAAGCGACCGTCGAAGAGCGCTGGCAGCCATCGAGCGCATCTTGCTGATCAATCCCGACTCAGCGCCTCATAGACGAGACCGAGGATTGCTGCTGGCGATGGTTGGCGAACGAACGGCCGCGATCCGCGAACTCGAGCGATACCTTGAGCTAGCTCTCAACGCCCCGGACGCCGACGCGATCCGTGAGCAGATAAAATCCATCCGGCAGAGTCAGGCCAGGTTGAACTGAATGGTTGCAGACGAGCCGATGAGGGACTTCTTGCTTGCCAGCTTCTCCCCGGCGACGTACCCTCTTGGCGCTGTCCGACAAGCTGCCAGCTTGTCGCTGACTCCGCAATGTGTCCAGCCGTAAGACCACGACAAGCTGGCAGCTTGTCGGACATTTCATAGGAGATCTTCATGCTTCGGCGTCTAACGATTTCGTTGTTGCTCTTTATTGTCTTCTGGCTGCCCGCGCGTGCCCACGAACCGATTGCGCGAGCGGAACAACAAGCAAGCCAACAGCCCCCTGCCTCCCCGCAGGCGACGCCACCTCCCGAGCAAGTGCGCGCGATCGCGTCTCCCCGAAATCCGCTTCCCTCGGAGGCGGCTTCGGCTGAAGTAACTCGCTTCTCATTCATCGTCTACGGTGACACGCGCGGGCGGCGCGACGGCGTTCAGGAGCAATACGAGCATTCGCTAATCGTCGATTCGGCGTTGGCTGCGATAAAGCGGCTCGAGAGCAGCCCGTTTCCCGTGCGATTCGTTCTGCAAACCGGCGACGCTGTAGTGAATGGACAAGACGCGCGGCAGTGGAACAAGAGCTTTGTGGACCTGATCAATCGAATCACGACCGAAGGCGGCGTGCCATACTTCCTCGCGCCGGGCAATCACGATGTGAGCGGCGCCGCCGCGCTCGAATCCCCGATGCGAAAAGAGGGACTCAAGAACTACCTCGCGGCGATCGCCAATCTGATCCCGCCCAATGGAGCGCCGCGGCGGCTGGATGGCTATCCGACTTATGGCTTCGGTTATGGCAACGCGTTCTTCATCGCCCTCGATTCGAACATCGCAACCGACGATAGACAGTTCGAGTGGGTAAAGTCTCAACTCGAAGGATTGGACCGCAAGCGCTATCGCCACATCGTAGCTTTCTTTCATCACCCCGCTTTCTCGTCCGGTCCGCACGGCGGGGCAATAGTCGAGCCGCCTTCAGCAGCGCTGCGAGCGAAGTACATGCCCTTGTTCCGCCGTCACCGCGTGGCGATTCTGTTTACCGGACACGAGCACCTCTTCGAGCACTGGGTCGAACGCTATGAAGACGCTGAGGGCCGCAAGCACCGGCTGGATCACATCCTGACCGGCGGAGGCGGTGCGCCGCTGTATGCCTATCGCGGCGAGCCCGATCTTCGAGAGTATTTGAGAACCTATGCAGCCGAGAAGGTCTCGCTGGATCACGTCGTAAGACCCGGAATGAACCCCGGCGATAACCCCTATCATTTCCTGCTGGTGCAAGTGGACGGCGAGCGAATCCGGCTCGAGATCATAGGAGTCGATTGGGGCCGAGGCTTCCAGCCCTACCGCAGCAACAAGACGGAGCTTCAA
>JBGQGO010000623.1:0-3627 GCA_041497455.1 Blastocatellia bacterium
GTGAACGTGAATCTCAGGCCGTTCTACGGGGAAGGCTCGAAGACATTCGGCTACGAGATCGCCGAGCAACTCGGCTGGCGCGCGCCCGCGGCGGTGGTCGTTCCGATGGCCGGCGGCTCGCTGATCACCAAGATCCACAAGGGGCTGAAAGAACTCGAGCGTCTCGGTTTGCTTGACGAAGAAGTGCGGACCCGGTTGTACGGGGCGCAGGCGGCCGGTTGCAATCCCATTACCGCCGCCGTGAAACGCGGTTCGCAGGAGATTCAACCCGTCAAACCCTCGACCATCGCGAAGTCGCTCGCGATAGGGAATCCGGCGGACGGCTATCACGCTGCCGGGTTGATCGCTGAAAGCGGCGGCTGGTCCGAAGACGTAACTGACGAGGAGATCGTCGCAGGCATAAAGCTGCTCGCAGAAACCGAGGGCGTCTTCACCGAGACTGCAGGCGGCGTAACGGTCGCAGTGACGAAGAAGCTCGTCGAGCAAGGTCGAATCAAGGCTGATGACTTAACGGTCATTGCCATCACTGGCAACGGGCTGAAGACGCCCGAAGCCGTCGACCTTGCGCAGCCAATAGTGATCGAGCCGAAGGTCGCTCAATTCGAGCGGGTGCTCTCAGGCCTTGCAGCAAGAGCGTGAACAACGGATGGAAGCAAGAGTTCGTAGTTCGGCCTTTAGGCGGAAGGCCCATTTTCGATTTTCTATTTGCGATTTCTTATTTGTTATTGAAGAGAATCGGTCAATAGCAAATATCAAATATCAAATAAATCAAATATATCAAATGGAAAATAGAAAATGGGCTGCTACTTTCCGCCTGAAGGCCGAACTACGAACTCTCTGAAAGGAGAATCAAAATGTCACTCAAGCTAACGATACCTACTGCGCTCCGAAGGATCACCAGGGGCGCGGATGTCATTGAAGTCGAACCCGGAACCGTCCGGGAGATCATCGCGCGGCTGGACGAATCCTATTCGGGCTTTCGCTCGCGCGTTTGCGAGGATGACGGCAAGCTGCGGCGCTTCATTAACATCTACGTTGACGGTGAAGACATACGCTTTTTGGATAATCTGTCGACTCGAGTGCCGGATGGAGCCGAGCTTTCAATCATCCTGGCCCTCGCCGGAGGTTAACCCCGAGCACAAAAGGAGACAGCGATGAAAAGTCTAAAGGGCAAGGTTGCGTTGATCACCGGCGCGTCAAGAGGCATCGGCGCGGCTACGGCAATCCGGTTCGCTGAATACGGCGCGCATCTCGCGCTGAACTATTTCAAGCACGAAGCGGAAGCATCAGACGTGGCGGTGCGTGCTCGATCGCACGGCATCCGAGCGATCGCGATTCAAGCCGATGTTTCGCGTTTCGATGACGTACGCGCCTTGTTTGAGCGCACGCTCGATGCGTTCGGACGAGTGGACATCGTAGTCGCGAACGCAGGCATATGGACCGGCGATGCGGTTGATGAGCTTGATGAGAGCAAATGGCAACAGACGATCGACGTGAACCTCAAGGGTGTGTACGCCTGTTGTCACTTTGCGGCGAAACTCATGAAGCCGCAGGGGTCGGGCTGCATCGTCACCGTTTCGTCGACTGCCGGTCAGCGAGGCGAGGCTTTCCATTCACACTACGCCGCGTCAAAAGGAGGTATCATCTCTCTGACGAAATCGCTGGCTAGTGAGCTTGGCCCACATGGGATCAACGTGAACTGTGTAGCCCCGGGTTGGGTAGACACGGACATGTCAGCGGAGCCTTTGCGCAAGCGCCGCGAGCTGGAGAGAATCGTTGAGGGCATTCCGCTGAGGCGCGTGGCGACCGCGGACGATGTCGCGGGGCCAATCTTGTTTCTCGCTTCGGACCTGGCTCGTCACATCACCGGCGAAGTGATTAACGTCAACGGCGGCTCGGTGCTGTGCGGGTGAGACAATCACCCTCCTCGACGTTCACGAGAATTCGTGAACTAAGCTCGTTCGTCTATCGCAATAACAGAGTGGAAACTTTAGATCACTTGGTCTAATGTGCAGCCTGAGGCGGCTTTGTCATATGCAAAGCGTCCTCGCGCGACTAATAGACTGCGAAACAGATGCACCGCGAAAATCGGGGTTGATGGAGATCGACGAACTCAAAGCTGTGCTTGAGCAGCATCACGCGTCCACCTTCGGTTGGGCGATGGCGTGCTGTCGGCGCGATCCGGCTGAAGCCGAAGAGGTGCTTCAGATCGTGTATTTGAAAGTGCTCGAAGGCAAGGCTCGCTTCAACGGGACAGCCTCTTTCAAGACGTGGTTGTTCGCGGTGATTCGCAAGACCGCTTCGGATCAGCGCCGGAAGAATCTGTTGCGCGTATTGACGATGCTGAAAGCGGCTGAGCGAGGGACGAGCGCGGACAGAAGCGAGCATCCTGATGAATCGGCCTATCGCGCTGAGATTCAGAACATGTTTCGCCGCGCGCTCGCCCGGCTGCCGCGCCGCCAGCGAGAAGCGCTGGAGTTGGTCTTTTATCACGAGCTGAACATTCAGGAGGCAGCGGCGGTGATGGGTGTCACGCTCGGATCGGCTCGCACGCATTACGAACGCGGCAAAAAACGCCTGCGGCATTTGTTAGAGGAGTCAGAAGAGCTTTATGAATCTGAATGGAGACGAAAAGAGAATCCGGCAACTGTTCCGTGAGATGAGCCTTGACGACCAGCGGCGAGCGCCCGAGTTCGCCGGCGTCCTGGCAGCGGCCAACTCCGGAATGGCGAGCTCGCAGAACCGCGCTCGGCCTTGGAGATTCGCAATGGCCGCCGCGATGCTATGCGCAGCTTTGCTGATAGCGATGGCTATCATCGTGAAGCCCTCGAAGCCTCAAGGCACGGCCGCCCATGATGATCAAGCCTCAACTCCGGCAGTGCAACCGGAAGCGCAGCCGAATGTCGTCCCGTATCAGCCGGGCGTGGAAGCTGCCAACGTTGGGCCTCGTAGGGTCATCATCAAGCGCGTTCGCCATCGGCCGCCCTCAGACCAAATGGCGATTGCGATGAAATCACTTTTTGCGTGGAAGTCACCGACGGCCTCGTTGCTGCAAACTCCCGGCGGCGAGTTGCTGAGATCGCTTCCGCGCCTGGGCGAATCATTGAAGACGATCAAATCTTTTTCACCTGATGAATTCAACTAAACGGAGGCAGATCATGAAGTCGAAAGTCATATGGTTATGTGCAATCTTGTTAGTCGCAACAGTTGTTGCGTTTTCGCAGCATTCGCCGCTGCAGCCCGGACAGCCGCAGCAGCCGGGACAACCGCAGCCGCCGCAGCAGCCACCGGACCCGATCGCCGGGAACCTCTTCCCGCCGGAGTTGGTGATGCAGCACAGACACGCGTTGGGGCTGACCGACGAACAAAAGGCGGCCATCAAAGACGAGGCGATAAAGGCGTCCACGCGGTTCAACGAGTTGCAGTGGCAGATGCAGGACGAAATGGAAACGATGGCCGGCTTGACGAAAGGCGACAACGTCGACGAGCAGAAAGTACTGGCGGAGCTTGATAAAATCCTGGCCATCGAACGAGAAGTGAAGCGGACTCAATTGACGCTCTCGATCCGTATCAAGAACAGGCTGACTTCGGAGCAGCGAGCGCGTCTCCAGGAGATTCAGCGAAACA
>JBGQGO010000624.1:0-3625 GCA_041497455.1 Blastocatellia bacterium
CAGGTTGTTTTCGTTGAAGGCATCTGTGTTGGTGATCAAGATGCCGCCCGGTTCGAGATCGGCAATGTTGACTTTGAGCGCGGCGGGGTTCATCGCGACCAGCACATTAGGCTCGTCGCCCGGCGTGCGGATGTCGTGATTTGCGAAGTTCAACTGGAACCCTGAAACACCAGGCAGCGATCCGGCGGGCGCGCGAATCTCGGCAGGGAAGTCAGGCAGCGTCGAGATGTCATTGCCGACGACCGCCGTCGTATTGGTGAACTGCGTCCCGGTGAGCTGCATGCCGTCGCCGGAGTCGCCCGCGAAGCGTATCGTCACCGTCTCTACTTCTTCGATGTGTTTCAGTTCGATGTTGTCGAGAACCGTTGTTGATTCCATAATTGCTATACCTTTGCGAGAGAAAATCAGGCATCCCCCATGCCATCTGGGTTTGACCTTTGCGAAGTCTTGCCAAAGCTTGAAATTCTACACAAGAACATACTACACGGTAAAGCTACGGAGTTGAAGCGGTCACCTCCCGGTGTGATTACGAGTAGGGACGACCATAGAAGTGTCTTCCGCGAATACCACCCACGGCAGTGGGTGGATCGTTCAGGTGCGGCCTACAACAAAGGCGGCCCGCCCCTTCGGTTTTGGTTATCTCTCTCCCCTCGCGCCGCGAGGGGAGAGAGGGCAAAACGGGAATCTCGGGTGCGCCCCTATGTAGGCTGGAATTGAACGATCCCCCAACTGCCGTTGGGGGGATTCAGGACGCAGTCGATTCGGCCCTCCTGTGTAGGCTGGGCTTGAACAATCCACCCACTGCCCCGCGGGTGGTATTCCCCGGAGTTCTCTGCCGTGGGTGGGATTGGGCCACCGCTCGATCCGCATTGCCAATAGGGGCTCTTGAGCTACTATTGGAACTCTGACGGCGGAAAGTTGGAATAGTCTTAGAAGGCGGGTGATTCAAACGGTGCCCATCCGAGTTCAACACCAAAGTTCCAGGGGGGAAGCGAATGAGAATGAAACGGTGGATGTATGCGTTAGCTATCGCGGTGGGCCTCCTATTGAACCAGCGCACACTGGTCGCTCAGGGGCCGCCCGATCAGCCCGACTTGACGATCGACGCCGCAACGCGCTCGTCGGTGATCGAATCGGCACTCAAAAAATTGAACGACTTTTATGTTTTTCCTGAAACGGCGAAGAAAATGGAGCAAGCCGTTCGCGAGCGGATGGGACGGAAGGAGTACGATCAGATCACAAGCGCTAAGGCGCTCGCCACAACGCTGCAGAATCACCTGCAGGAAGTCAGCCACGACAAACACCTTCGCATGATGTACAGCGCTGAGGCTCTGCCTCCGGAGCGTAACAATCACGAGCCCGGTCCTGAGGAGATTGCAAGGCAACTTGAGTTCATGCGCACGGTGAATTTCGGCTTCGAAAAAGTTGAGCGCTTACCTGGCAACGTGGGCTATATCGACTTGCGGGGCTTTCAGCCCGCCGAGTTTGGAGCTGAGACGGTCGTCGCCGCTATGAACTTTCTCGCTAACACTGATGCGCTGATTATTGACCTGCGGCGCAACGGCGGCGGCGAACCCGCGATGGTCGCCTTGATATCGAGTTATCTGTTTGGCGCCGAGCCGGTCCATCTGAACGATCTCTACTTTCGTCCCGACAACAGCACTCGGCAGTGGTGGACGCTGCCTTACGTGCCTGGCAAACGCTACGGCGATAAGAAAGAAGTGTACGTGTTGACAAGCAAGCGCACGTTTTCCGCGGCCGAGGAGTTTACTTACAATCTGAAGAATCTGAAACGCGCAACGATAATAGGCGAGACGACAGGCGGCGGCGCGCATCCGGGCGGGCCTCGCCGCATTAACGAGCATTTCGGGATCTGGATTCCGACTGGCCGCGCGATCAATCCGATCAGCAAGACTAACTGGGAAGGCGTCGGCGTTAAACCCGACATAGATGTTCCTGCGGACCAGGCGCTCAAGGTCGCTCACATCGCGGCGATGAACAAAGTCTTGGGGAGAGTGACTGAGCCCGAGCGGCGAGGTGCGATCAAGCAGGCGATCGAAAGTGTCCAGAAGGAGCTCGATGAAATGAAACCGAGCCCCAAGCGGAATCCCTAAATCCTTATACTGACCTTGGAACGAGCAACGGGTGAACAGGCGCTGGCCGGTCACTCGTTGCTCGCAGCCTTTTCAGAAGCCCGGCCGTGGCTTGCTTTATCTGCGCCAGCACCCTTCCTTGACAGTGCCGAAGCTGCGTCCTCATAATCCGAGGTCGAATCCCAAACAGGAGAACCTACACAACAGAATGGCTGATAACCCGAAGCTATACGAGGGCCTCGACTCTTACATCAACGACTCGCGCATTGAATTCGAAGACAAGTTGGGAGAGCTGGTCGAAGTCCCCACCATCAGCATGGAACCGGAGCGCAAGCCCGACATCCGGCGCGGCGCGGAGCTCGCGCGCCAGTATCTGGAAGGCATCGGCGCGCGAGCCGAGATCGTAGAAACGCCCGGCAATCCGGTTGTGTTTGGCCGGATCGAAAGCGGCGCGGACAATCCAACGCTCACTATCTACAACCACATAGACGTGCAGCCCGCCGATCCCGAAGAGTGGCACAAGGCGCCGTTTACGTTCTTCAAAGAAGGCGACCGTTACGAAGGACGCGGCACGACCGACGACAAGGGGCCGGCTCTTTCAGCGATGACCGCCGCGCGTTATGCGGCCGAGCATCAAGTGCCGCTGAACATCAACTTTATCTGGGAGCTTGAAGAGGAAATCGGCAGTCCGAACTTCGAGCACTTCATCACTAGTAACGCGGACCGCTTGAAGACCGATTCGATTCTGGTCAGCGACACGATATGGATTTCGCGCAGCCGGCCGGCGATTCCTTACGGGCTGCGCGGCGCGATGATGTTGACTATGACGCTGGAGACCGGCGCCAAAGACGTTCACTCGGGTCTTACGGGCGGGCCCGCCCGCAACCCGATCGGCGAGTTGTGCAAGGTGATCTCGAAGTGCTACGACGCCGACACCGGCCGGGTGAAGATCAAAGGCTTCTACCATGACGTCAAGAAGGCGACTAAGAAAGAAGTGAAGAGCTTTCTTGACTCGGGGTTCACGACTAAGAAGTTCAAGGCTGCGCACGAGCTGAAGAAGCTTCGTTTCAACGACGCCGAACGGGTGTTGAAAGCCATAATGGCCGAGCCGACTTTTGAAGTTCACGGCATCACCGGCGGCTACCAGGGACCGGGCGTGAAGACCATCGTGCCTTACCGTGCGCAAGCTAAGATCAGTTGCCGCCTTGTGCCCGACCAGAATCCGAAGCGTGTCTTCAAGCTCGTTCGCGACTTTGTGCGAAAGCACAACCGCGACGTAGTGGTTGAATTCGAGTCAGCGCTCGGGCCGTACACGGGTGAGTTCTCGGGGAAGTACGCGGACGCCGCAGCCGAAGCGATGAAATACGCGTTCGGCCGCCAGCCGGCGTTCACCCGCGAAGGAGGCTCGATCGGCGCGGTGGTGACGATGAAGAAGTACTTGAAATCGCCGATCATATTTCTCGGGTTGTCGCTGCCTGAGCACGGCTATCACGCGAAGAACGAGAACTTCGATTGGGGAATGGCGTCGGGCG
>JBGQGO010000625.1:0-3615 GCA_041497455.1 Blastocatellia bacterium
ATTGACTCGGGGATCAGTTGAATGGTGATCTCCAGCGCCTCCATCGCCCTCCTCATGCGGCCGCTGCGCGACAACGCAATCCCGTAATAAAGCCACGCCTGCCCGTTGTCGGGATTCGCCTTGGCGAGCTTCTCGAGCGGCGCCACCGCGCTATCAAACCGCTGCGCGCCGAGATAGGCGCGGCCCAGAATGTTCGCAGTCTTGAGGTCATCTCGAAGCGCCTTGAGTTTCTCGCCAACCTCGGCGGCCTCGTTCCACCGGGCGTCGGAGTTGGGCTTGCGGGCCTTCCGCATCAAGCTCTCCGCCAGCAAGTCCATCGCGGCGATGTCTTCCGGATTACCCTTCACCGCCTCTCGAAGAGCCGCCATCGCGCGATCGTCGTCCTCACGCTTGAAGTAAATCGCGCCCCGGTAGTAGGCGTTTGCCGCGCTCTCTTTCGCCCGCTCGCCATTGCCAGTCGCCGGTTTTTCGTTAGCAGCCGCAGCAAGCAAGGGAAGGGCTTCGTCGTAGCGATCGAGGAAAAAGTACGCGCGGGCCAGCGCCGTCCGCGCACTCGCGTCGATCTCGCGCTTAGCCTTTGAGCTAATCTCGATGTAGCGCTTCAGCGGCTCGATCGCCTTGTCGTAGTGAGCCTGCAGATAATGCGAGATGCCTATCGTGTACCACGCGCCTGCGATGTCGGCACTTGAGGGCGTTTGAATCTCGAGCAGATCGATGGCATGAGACAGCGGCAACTCGACGCGGCCGTAACGCTTGAGCTTGAACTCGCAGAGCCCGATGTAGTACCACGCGCCGGCTGCGTCAGGCCGTTCCATAACGATGTCCTGAAACTCAACCAGGGCCGCGCGATATTCGGCTTTATTGTACAGCGCCACGCCGCGGTCCCAGTCCGAGGCCATCGCCGTCGCCGCCAGCATGACAAGGAGTAAAATTGCGGCTTGAACTCGATTTGATGCGAGTCGCATGAGGCAAAATTATTACACGGCTGCTTTGACGTGTCGAAGCGTTTAGAGTTCAAGCTTAAGCTTGCCGGCGCAAACGCGTTGCGTTGACAGTCGCTGCAACGGGCGCGTATGTTCGAGTCTTGCCTTTATACGCCTAATCTCATCAATGGGGACTGAATATGGAAACGATACCTGCTCACGGCGGACGGCTCGTTGACCGCGAGCTGACAGGCGTCGAGCGCGAAACGCTGCTCGAACGTGTGCCGTCAATGCCGAGAATCAATCTGCGGCCTCGTGAGATCTCCGATCTCGAGATGATCGCCAACGGCGCGTTCTCTCCGCTCGAAGGCTTCATGTGCGAAGACGACTACATCGCCGTTCGCGGAAACATGCACCTTGCATCCGGGCTGCCGTGGACCATCCCGGTAACGCTCTCGGCTTCAGAGGAGGTCGCGGGCGGCCTGGCAGAAGGTTCCGACATCGCGCTCTTTTCGAGCGACGATCACCTGCTCGGAGTGCTGCACCTGCGGCAGAAGTTTCGTTACGACAAAGAGCGCGAAGCCGAACGCGTTTATCTGACGACCGATGCTTCGCACCCCGGCGTCGCCGCGCTTTACGAACAAGGCGAGTGGCTGCTGGGCGGACCGATCAGCTTGTTGAGTCGGCCTCGAAACTCGTCGTTCCCTGGCTTCCGCCTCGATCCTAAACAAACCCGCGACGCTTTCAAGAAGAAGGGCTGGCGGCGAGTGGTCGCGTTTCAGACTCGCAACCCGATTCATCGCGCTCACGAGTACATAATCAAGTGCGCGCTGGAAACGGTAGACGGATTGTTACTGCACCCGCTGGTGGGCGAGACCAAGTCGGATGACATATCGGCCGAGGTGCGGATGCAATGCTACGAAGCCATGCTCGAGCATTACTTTCCGCGAACGCGGACGCTGCTTGCGGTCAATCCCGCGGCTATGCGTTACGCCGGGCCGCGCGAGGCGGTCTTTCACGCTATCATCCGCAAGAACTATGGCTGCACTCATTTCATCGTCGGGCGCGATCACGCGGGGGTGGGCAGCTTCTACGGAACTTACGATGCGCATTACATCTTCAACGAATTCGATGCGGAAACGCTGGCGGTGACGCCGATGTTCTTCGATCATTCGTTCTACTGCCGGCGTTGCGACGCGATGGCTTCCAACAAGACGTGCCCTCACGATTCAGCCCAGCACGTGACGCTTTCAGGAACGAAGGTGCGCGAGATGCTGGCGCGCGGCGAGCTGCCCCCGCGCGAGTACTCGCGCCCGGAGGTGGCGGCGATACTAATTGAAGCGATGAAATAATGGTCAGTAGTCCGTAGTCCGTAGTCCGTAGTCAGTAGTCCGTAGATATGTCGCTGACCAGAAACGCGGACTACTGACTACGGACTACTGACTACTGACTTCTATCTATGGCTTTTATTGATGCTGCTTATGGTCTAGAGTATAATCCGCTTGCAGCTCAGGCCCGGGAGATGCGGCTGCCGGAGACCCAACCTCATGATCAGGTGCAACAACTGCGCGACCAATAATATTGACGGCAGCGAGTACTGCGATGAGTGCGGGATGAGGCTCGATCTGGCGCCACCTCCGCGCCCCCGCAAGCGCGAGCCGGCGCCGATTTATCAACCCCCGAGCGCCGTCGATAGTGAGGCTATAAGCTCTAATACCATGGAAGGCCCATTGCCGGCTCCTCCTTCGTTCACCACTTCGACCAGCGTACCAAAGCCCGCCATGCCCGCGCGCGAGCGCAGGCCCGCAGTCGATTCGCGCGTCAGTAACGTGAATGCGCGGCGCGGCCAAACGAACGAACGTTCCGGGCCCGCTTTCAAATCCAATGAGCAGCGCGCGGACCATTCCATGCCGCCGCCGTCCCCGCAGACGTTCGCCCTTTCTTCGCCGGAGCAAACAGGCGAGCTTGAATCTGTCGACGCGCCGCTCCAGGAGCGCGATGCGGCGCGGGCGATGGCGCGGCTGATAATCGAGCGCGGCGGGAGAATCGGCAAAGAGTTTCCGATCGTCGGCATTGAGACGAACATTGGCCGCTGGGATGCCGACAGCGGCATATTTCCAGACGTCGATCTGGATGAAGACGATACCGAAGCCAAAGTCTCGAGAAGGCACGCGCGCATCGTTAATCACAACGGCCAGTATTTCATCGAGGACCTGGGCTCGACCAACGGTACGTTCGTGAATCGCGGGCGAAGGCTTCTTCCCGGCAAGCGTCACATGCTACAGAATGGCGATGAGGTAATTGTCGGCAAGACGTTTTTGAAGTTTCAGATTCTCAAATGATTTATGTTCTGTCCTGAATGCGGCAGTCACTTGCGGCCGGGAGACCCGTTTTGTGGAGAATGCGGAGCCAGGCAGGACCCGATGCCGGCGCCATCTCCGCCAGTTGTTCTAGAGGCCCACAGCGGACACGTCGAGGACCGTATGCCTGAGTCCAAGAAACCAAAACACGTCCCGACCCAGCACCTCGAACCCGCAACGCTGTTGCTCGACAGGTATGCGATCGTCCACCGTGTTGGCGGCGGCGGAATGGGATCCGTCTATCAGGCGCGCGACAAACGACTCGCCGAGCGCCTCTGCGCCGTCAAAGAGATGATCGAGATGTTCGCCGACCAGAGCCAGCGCGCCAAGGC
>JBGQGO010000626.1:0-3613 GCA_041497455.1 Blastocatellia bacterium
CGGACCGCTGGTGAAGAATCGAACCTTCTTCTTCGCGGCGTACGAGGGGTTTCGCCAGGTGGCTCCGGTGGTGCGCTCGACGCGAGTGCCGACGCCGGCCGAACGCGCGTCGGTAACCGATCTCATCTCGAAGCGGCTCCTGGACTACTGGCCGCTCCCAAACGCTTCCGGGACCCTGAACTTCATTGGCAACGTGCGCAACGAAGACGATGACGACACGGGGCTCATTCGCATCGATCACCGGCTCGGCGCCAGCGACCAGGTCTCCGGGCGGTGGACTGAGTACCGCGCATCGAGTTTCGTCGGCGGACCTACGCCGCAGACCGGGGGCAACCAGGGCGAGCCCGTCCAACGATCCGTGATGTGGAGCGAGGTACACACATTTTCCCCGAGGCTCATCAACGAGTTCCGATTGGGATATTCGCGTAACGTGATGGAGCGAGCGGTGCAAGACGACGGACTAAGCGCGGCGACGATATTCACCGACGCCGGCGGCGAGCCCTTGCCGGGTGTAGTCGATGCGGCAAAGGACCCGCTGAACTCGGGCCTGCCGACGGTCGCGGTTGCGGGAGGGTTCGCGGCGCTGGGAACGAATATCAACTTCCCCCAGGGTCGCGTGTCGAGCACGATTGAATTGTTCGACAACTTATCGCTCAACGCGCCGTTCGGCTGGTCGAAGCATTCGTGGCGCTGGGGCTTTCACATTCGCCGGGAGGATCTGCGACGCTATCTCGATCGCGCCTCGCGCGGCGCATTCAACTTCGCGAACTTCGCGGACTTTGCGCGAGGACTGGTGACCACCTCCAACTTCCGAACCGGGAGCACGCTGGCCTACTGGCGCCGGTATCCGTGGGACCTGTTCTGGCAGGACGAGTTCAAGGTCCGGGAGAATCTCACGTTGCACTACGGCATCCGTTACGAATACCCTTCGGCCGTCGAAGAGATCCGCGGCCATGCGACGAACTATGTGCCCGGAGTCGGGCCTGTAGTCGTTGGCGGCAACCGCGTGCTGGATATCAACCCGGCTCTTAAGGGCCCGGCGTCGCTGATCTTTCGGCAAACTCCGTTCACTCTTCCATCGAGCGGCGTTTATTCGGACAAAAACAACTTCGCGCCGATGTTCGGATTTGCCTATAGCCCTCGAGTGCTTCAGGGTTTCTTCGGCGTGAACGACACGGTCATTCGCGGCGGGTTTCGCGTAGCCTACGACGACCTCTTCAACAACGTGCCGTCCTCGATGGCCTTGAGCCCGCCCTACAATCTGCAAGTCACCCAGACAGCGAATGTCACGCAGCCGGGAAAATTCCCGTGGGCTATCGGCTTCAATCAGAACGTGCCGCTGATCTCGAACTTCTCTAAGCAGGGGCCGGGAACTCCGACCGTCGGAGTCGTAAGCTTTCAGGGCGTGGATCCTAACTTGGGAAGCGCGTACCTGTATCAATACAACCTCGGAATCCAGCGGAGATTTGGCGACGCGTTTACGATGGAGACCGATTACCAGGGGAGTTCCGGGCGCAAGCTTGGGATCTTCATTGACGTGAATCAACCCACGGTCATCGTGCGCGACCCGGCGAAACGGGGAACCGTTGCGCCAAACGAACAGGTGTTTCCGGACAATCACTTCGGTAACGTGCAGCTCGCCAAGTCCATCGGCTCTTCGAACTACAACGGGCTGGTCCTGATTGCGAAGTATCAGGATCGCCGCGGCCTCTTCGTGCAAGGCTCCTACACGTTCGGCAAATCGCTCGACTACAACTCATCGTATTTCGGATCGAACAACCTGCTTGGAGAGACAGGAGCGCCGGTGGACTCGAAGAACCTGCGGCTGGAGCACGGACCTTCGGCGTTCGACATCCGCCACCGTTTCAACCTCGTCTATGTGATCGCGCTGCCGGTTGGGCCGGGCCACCGATTCCTCGGGTGGAACAACGGCTTCTCACGCGCCTTATTCGGCGAGTGGCAAATCTCAGGAGTAGTCACGCTGCAATCCGGCTACCCGTTCACGGTCGTGACTGGCGGGCCGGATTCGAGCGGGTTTAACCAGGCTAGCGCTTCGGGTCTCAGCCCGGCCGCCGGCGACCGGCCAGACCTTGCCAAGCCCGGACCGCTGCCGCAGGACAATCGCAACCCCGACGCGGCGTTCGACCGGACATGGTTCACAGCGGCGTTCGCGGGCCGAGTCGGCACGTCTGGCCGCAATCAGTATTACGGGCCGGGTCTCCAGAACTGTGACTTCGCGGTGGCCAAGGATTTCGGGCTGTGGACGAAGCTGGGCGAGCAGACTCGGCTTCAGTTCCGGGCCGACTTCTTCAATCTGTTCAATCATCCGAACTTCGCCAACCCGGTGAGCGACCTGAGCAACGCGAACTTTGGCAAGATCACGCAGACGCTGGGCACGGCAAGCGCGCCTTCCATCGGCACGACCGGCGGCGCAATCGGCGGCCCCCGGCTGATCCAGCTCTCGCTGCGATTGCGGTTTTGAAAAGCGGCCCAAACTCCCCGCTCGCTGATTGAGGGTTGCTCGAGCCTTTCACAACGCATTCAATCGGTTCGACAAATCACCGACGACGAATCCAGAGCTAGATGCCACCTACTTGTTTCAGCTTTGCCCTTGGTCAGCGTGTCGAGCATAGAAAGGATTTTGGGAGCAAGCGGTTTCAAATCTGCCAAGCGGTTTGATTGGGCGCGAAAGACCAAAACCGCGATATTGAACTTGCTCAGGTTTTGCTGGAAAGAGAGGTTGCGGTCAACAGTAATAAAGACATCGAATTCTTGCTCCGCGAGGGCCAGAAGCTCACCATTCTTTATAGTTGCCCATCCCATTTGCGGCACGGTCTTAACAAAATGCCCCTGCAATTCTCTTGCGAACCGCCGGTCTACGCATTCATCCAAAAGAAGCTTCACGTTACGCCACCATTTTGATCATCTGTTGTTGAGCTTCTTCCAAGAAGGCAATGACCTGCTCTTTCGTCACGGTTGGAAAGCCGTCCAAGAAATCGTCGATTGAATCTCCGCCTTTGATGTAATCGATAAGAGTTTGGACAGGCACTCTGGTTCCGGCAAAGACTGGAGTGCCTCCCATAACGTCGGGAGATGAGGTTATGATTTGGTTGGTCATAGCTTATCGTAGTCAAAAGACGTTCTTTAGATCAAGACCGAGTACTTTTGCGTGAGGCAATGGTTGGCGCTCGGCGAAGTGCGGTAAGCGAAGAATGTTTGTTTTCGATTTCGCCAAGTAGGAGAAAAGATTCTGATAGCGATCTGAACTGAAGACTTATGTCGCTTGTTGTGAAGGCATTCCTAACTTTAAGACCAATAGTAGGCACTCGTACTACCTGCGGCCTTTCGCGAGTCGGGCTCGCACAAGCTCCGTCACTGCTTCGTACAACTGATCCAACACGGCTTCGCGCTCTGATACTCTGCTGAAGCCGATTGCTTCAAGCGTCAATGCGTCGAGCCTCCGGCGGTCAGCGCGCTTGATCTCTTGAAAGACCGAACCCACCGGCCTGCGCGACAACTCCACAACAGCAGCCTCGAGTTTCTTCTTTATCGCCGGCGGCAACTTGCGCGGATCGGGCAGCAGTATTTGTTCGGCGACTGCGACGTCGATGTC
>JBGQGO010000627.1:0-3610 GCA_041497455.1 Blastocatellia bacterium
CATCAACACAGCTCACGGCTCTGAGATTCGCCCGCTCATTGATCGGACGACGTCGGGCGTCACTCAGTGCAGCCTTGCCGAAGAGATGCTCCCGCCGGGCTGCGTCGTGACTGCTCACCATCACCGCGAGATCGAAGAGATCTATTACCTCGTTTCAGGGAGGGGCTTGATGACGGTCGGCGATGAGACTCGCGACGTGAATGCCGGCGACGCCGTGTACGTTCCGCGGGGTCACCGGCACACTCTAAGAAACACTGGTTCTGAACCGATCAAGCTGATCCTCGTCTGCGGTCCCGCGTTCTTCTATGAAGACCAGGTATTCGAGGATCATCCATAGCCAGTTTGAGATGAGGGGTCTACGCCTTTCAGACCAGATGCTCATAGCCGGATGGTTGGAGGGATTCGAGGGTGCCGTTTCGCACAAGCTGCAATCCTCTCTGAGCAACGATGTCTCCAATCGCGGTTAGCCTCACGCCCAGCGCGTCGGATAGCCCGGCAAGCACGTTCGCCTTTGCGGGGGGCGCGGTTAACAGCAGTTCGTACTCTTCGCCGCCGTTGAGCGCCAACCTTAAAGGATCGATGCTCGCGGCTGCTGATGCGATCGAGCCGACGCATTCGGCAATCGGAATCGCGCTGGCGTGAATAGTGGCGCCGACACCGCTTTCGTCGAGGATGTGACCCAGGTCGGTGCTCAAGCCATCGCTGATGTCGATCATCGCCGTCGCAAGTCCCGCTTCTCCGATCGCGCGCCCGAGCTTCAACTGAGGCTCGGGTGAAAGGTGCTTCAAAACGGCCTGCCGCCTTGCATCGCTTATGTCTTGCGAATCGTCGAGCCTGAACCCGTCTTCAAGCAATGACAGCCCAAGCGCCGATGCGCCAAGCGAACCGCTGACGTAGATTCTGTCGCCGACCTTTGCGCCTCGGCGGGTGACCGCCTTTCCGCTTTCGCACTCGCCGATCACGCTTATGTCGATGAACAACGAGTCGCGAGAGCTTGATGTGTCGCCTCCTATAATCGAAACCCCACTGGCGTCCGCCAACTCAAACATTCCTTCAAACAGGTCATCGACGAATTCGGAAGAACACCAGTGAGGTAAAGCGATGCTCATCATTGCGAATTTCGGAACGCCGCCCATCGCAGCTACATCGCTGAGATTGACGGCAAGCGCTTTCCGGCCCAGGAGGCGTGGCGGCGTCCACTCTGTGCGGAAGTGCACGCCTTCGACCATCAAGTCGCAGCACGCGATCAAGTCTTTTCCGCCGGTCGTTTTGATCACCGCCGCGTCGTCGCCTATGCCCAACAACACTTCGTCGTTGACGCCGGCGCGTTTCCTTAACCGCGCAATGATCTCAGATTCACTAGGCATGATTCCTCGGGCGCTTGAATCGTAGCACCCTCGTGAGTGAGCAACAATTCACGCACGGACCTGCCACAAAGGCACAAGGTCACCAAGGTTCACTAAGACTTCGTGAAGCTTTGAGCCTTCGCGTCTTTGTGGCAGATCAGCGCCCATAATCTGCTTCGTCTTGAGCCGTCGGCGCCCACAATTCTATAGCAACCGCTTGGCTCGTGTTGTAGAATGACTTCGCCCTGCCTCCTCATCGATCCCTGCGAAAGAAGAAACTCGGATGGTGCTCAACAATAAGGACGCGGCGGTCCGCGCCAACTCAATCAACGCGCAAACAGGTCCTGGCGCTGACGAGATAGATCTTTATGATGAGCTGAACGCCTTCGCAACGCTATCACCCGAGGAGCAGTTGCGTTTGGTAGCTCCCCCAGAAAAGATGTCTGCGGAGACAGGGAAGACCGCTACGGAAAGCGCCGAGGAACTTACCCCTCCCGAACCGGTCCTAACACACGCGGCGATCGAACCTGTTGAGGAAGCGGCGCCAGAACCGGCGGCAGAAGCTGCCTCCGAACCTGAGGATTCGGAAGTTCCCGTCCGATCCAGCCTGGTCCGCCCGGAACTGTATGAATGGCCAAGACCCCTCGAACGAGTCGAAGCCGAGGCGACCGTACCTGCGGCAGAATCTGCCTGCGATTCGGAGGTTTCGAAGGCGTATGTTGAGCCAGGCGAAGTCCGCCCGCCGCTAGTTGAGGGGCCCAGACCAAGCGATCCGCTTTCGGGCTTCAATCTAACTCCGGATTTTGTGTTCACGGGTGCGCTATCGCGAGGAGTGTGCGTCGCTTGTGGCGCCGAGTCTGGAGCTGATGATTTGTTCTGTATAACCTGCGGAGTCTTTATCGACGAGATTGCGTCGACTCTTCCATTCAACCCAACGTGCGGGGAGTGTAAGCAGGGAATCAAGGCGGATGAGATTTTCTGCCCATGGTGCGGATCGGTGCTGCCTGCAGCGTGAACGTTGAAGCAACCGTTAAGGAACGATCAACTTTTGAAGCCTTCAATCGCAGCACGCAGCGCATCGATTGCCAGCGCTGTGCAATGCGCTTTCGCAGGCGGCAGATGACCCAACGCACTTGCGATGTCTTTTCGAGTGAGTGACTCGATCTCTCGAAGAGAACGCCCGATGATCAATTCAGTGAGCACTGACGCGGCAGCAATTGTCGGAGGACAGCCGGAAGCTTTGACCTTCGCGTCGGTGAGCCGTTCGCCTTCGACCCGCACGGTCAGCCTGATTCGGTCAAGGCACACTTCGTTGGTTACATCACCGACGCCTGAGGCATTCTCAATCTCGCCCACGTTGCGCGGGTTTGCGATGTGCTCGGCGATTTGAGGGCTGTACATCATACAGAATCTTCGCCATCGATCGAGTAATCCCTTACGCTGCCCGGTCAGTTCTACGGCAGAGCCAGCTTCGCCGCTTCCGGTTCATCGGTCGGAATCATCTCGCGAAGCCGAGTGACTGTCTCCGCGAGAACGGAAACCGCGTAGTCGATCTCCTCCCGCGTTGTGTAAGCGCCCAAGCTGAAACGCAGGCTCCCTCGTACTTCCTCGCGGGTGAGCCCGAGCGCTTGAAGCACGGGGCTTGGATCGAGCGACCCTGAAGCGCACGCCGATCCCGTCGATACCGCGATGCCTTTCAAGTCAAGCGAGATCAGCAGGCTCTCACCATCAACGCCATCAAAGCTCATATTCGAGACGTTAGGCACGCGGTGCTGTTTGTCACCGTTCACTCGGACGCCGGGGAAGCGGGAGATCACTTCTTCCTCAAGGTAATCCCTCAACTCGCGCATTCGGCTTATGCGTTCGTCGAGTTGCGTGCGCGCCAGCTCAGCGGCTCGCCCAAGACCGACGATACCGGGAACGTTCTCAGTGCCGGCTCTTCGATCACGCTCGTGATGCCCGCCGTAAAGCAGCTTCGCCAAACGCGTGCCCTTTCGAACGTACAGCGCGCCGATACCCTTCGGCCCGTGAAACTTGTGACCCGACAGCGACAGCAGATCAACGCCCAACCGCTTGACGTCGACCGGGACCTTGCCGACTGCTTGAACGGCGTCTGTGTGAAAGTGCAGATGATCGAGACCGCGCGCGCGAGCTTCAGCGGCCACGGCGGCGATCTCCTCGATAGGCTGAATCGTTCCCGTCTCGTTGTTGGCGAGCATCACGGAAATCAGAATCGTGTCGTCGCTGACTGCCTGGCGCACATC
>JBGQGO010000628.1:0-3601 GCA_041497455.1 Blastocatellia bacterium
GAGATTCGGGGCTTTGTAGGGCCGGCGTTTCACTTGAAGGTTTTTGATAGAGGACTTATGGCACACAAAAAGGGAGTAGGGAGTTCGCGAAACGGACGCGACTCAAACGCGCAGCGGCTCGGCGTCAAGCGATTTGGCGGTGAGACCGTTTCAGGCGGCTCGATTCTGGTTCGCCAGCGCGGCACGAAGTTCAAGCCCGGCAACAACGTTGGCCGCGGTTCGGACGACACGCTGTTCGCACTTGTGACCGGCGTTGTTAAGTACGAAGAGAAGGGACGCAAAGGAAAGTTCATCAGCGTGTACCCTGTGGGATAGTCCGTGGTCCGTAGTCCGTGGTCCGTTGCGAACGATTATTGGAGTAGACAACTGACCACTGACCACTGACAACTGACCAAATGCAGTTTTTAGATCGAGCCAAAATACTTGTCAAGGGCGGTGACGGCGGCAACGGAGTGACTGCGTTCCGCCGCGAGAAGTTTGTCCCGCGCGGCGGCCCGTCCGGCGGCGACGGAGGACGAGGCGGCTCGGTCAGCATGGAAGCGACTACCCAGCTAAACACTCTCTTGCAGTTCCGCTTCAACCCCGAGTTTCGCGCCGGCCGTGGCTTGCACGGCGAGGGCGATAAGCGCTACGGGCGAGCCGGTGAAGACCGCAACATCCCGGTGCCGGTCGGCACTGTCGTAACCGACGGCGAAACCGGCGAGTTCTTTCATGATTTCTCCGAACCCGGTGAACGCATTGTCGTCGCGCAAGGCGGACGAGGCGGGCGCGGCAACGCGCACTTCGCGACTTCAACCAATCGCGCGCCGCGCTACCACGAGGATGGCGAGCCGGGTGTGATCAGGTCATTCCAACTCGAGTTGAAGCTGATTGCCGACGTGGGTCTGGTCGGCTTTCCCAACGCCGGCAAGTCAACATTGATCTCGCGGATCTCGGCCGCGCGTCCCAAGATCGCCGACTACCCGTTCACTACTCTTGAGCCGCATTTGGGAGTTGTCGCTTACGGCGATGAAGGCTCGTTCGTAGTCGCAGACATTCCGGGGCTTATCGAGGGCGCCCACGAGGGGACCGGACTGGGACTCGAGTTTCTCCGTCACGTAGAGCGCACGAAGTTGCTCGCCCATGTGATAGATGTCTCTTCGACCGGTCGCGACCCTGTCGATGATTTTCTAAAGATCAGCCGGGAGCTTGAGCTCTACAAGGCAGACCTTTTAGGAAAGCCCCAAATAGTTGCTGCGTCAAAGATGGACGCGGTTGATGACCCGGCGAGAGTGAAGCGGCTTCGCAAGTTCTGCGACGGACGTGGGCTCGACATGTTTGAGATATCGGCCGTCACCGGCCAGGGCATCGATGACTTTATTGCAGGAGTCGGCGCAAAGGTCGAGCAAATTCGGAGGGCAAGCGAGATGGCGGCGGTTTCAGGTTGAGCTGGAGCTTGTAGTTCGGCCTTCAGGCGGAAGTTTGTAACCGGCCGTTGTAGCAGTTGCGCCGTACAAACTTCCGCCTGAAGGCCGAACTACGAACTCCCAACTCCGAAACCGGAATCTATGGGCGAACGTCGCATAGCGGCATACGGCGGGACATTCGATCCGGTGCACAACGGACACGTCGAAGTCGTGCGCGCTATCGTGCGAAACTTCGGACTCGATCAACTGCTGATCATTCCTGCGCACCGGCCGCCTCACAAAGGCTCGCGCGCAATCGCCGGCGATTATCATCGATTCACGATGGCGGTCCTGGCTTCGCTTGACGAGCCGCGCGTGCTGGTTTCAACCATCGAGCTTGAAGCACCCGGCCGGCCTTACACGTTCGAGACCGTCGAGCGGCTTCGAAGCGCATTTGGAATGGGAACGAGACTGTTTTTTGTCATGGGCGCAGACTCATTCGAAGAAATCAACACGTGGCGCGAGCCGGCGCGATTGCTTTCGTCTACCAACTTGATTGTAATCACGCGGCCGGGCCACGACGTTGGCTCATCGCATTTGGATGAGCGTTTCAGGTCAACGATCGTCGATCTGCGTGGCCGCGAGGGTGAGCTGCAGCCGGGCGAGGACTTGAACGAGCATCACATATACTTGACCGGCTATGTCAACACCGGCGTCTCGTCTACAGAGATAAGGCAAAGAGTGCGCGACGGCGAGTCAATTCAAGACCTGGTGCCGCCGCGCGTGGCCGACTATATCAGAAAGTACGAACTGTACAGGCGGTAACTTCATGGGTCGTAGCGCAAACAAACAGCCCCGGCCGCGTCGGGCGCAGACGCTGGAGACTGAAGACGCGGTGACGATCGCGGCGCGTGCCGCAAGCGAAAAGAAGGCGACCGATCTGGTCGTGCTTGACTTGCGAAAGGCCGCCTCGTTTACGGAATATTTCCTGATCTGCACCGGCGCGAGCACGCGGCAGGTACAGGCAATTTCTAACGCGGTTGAAGAAGCACTGCTCAAGAGCGGCAAGCGGCCGGGGCACATCGAAGGCTATAGCAGCACAGAATGGATTCTGCTAGACTACGGCGATTTCATCGTGCATGTCTTCGGCCCAGCGTCCCGGCGGTTCTACGATCTGGAGCGGTTGTGGCGTGACGCGCCGCGCGTTGAGGTCGGGAGTGATGCGTGAAACGTGATCCGTGAAAGCAAACACGACATGAACTATTAGGCAACAATCACGCATCACGTTTCACGTTTCACGATTCACCTTTCTCAGTTCTTATGAAGCTTGTTACCAATTCGCCGGCTATGCAGAAGGTCGCGGAGCTCATTGATAGAGTCGCGGCCACCGGGTCGAACGTGCTGGTGTTGGGCGAATCGGGAACCGGCAAGGACGCGGCAGCCAGGCTGATTCACGACCGCAGCCTTCGCCGCGAACGGCCGTTCGTAAAGATAGACTGCGCGGCGTTACCCGAAGAGCTTCTCGAATCAGAGCTGTTCGGTTATGAGAAGGGAGCCTTTACTGGCGCGACCGAGTCGAAGCCCGGACGGTTTGAGGCTGCCGACGGCGGCACACTCGTGCTCGACGAGATTGCCAGTCTCATCCCCTCCTCCCAGGCGAAGCTTTTGCGGGTGATCGAGGAGCGCAACTTCGAGCGGCTCGGCGGGAAGCAACCAATCAAGATTGACGTTCGTATAATCGCTCTGGCGAACATCGATATAAAAGAGGCTGTGCGCGCCAGGACGTTTCGCGATGATTTGTACTACCGGCTCGCCGTGGTGACGATCGAGCTTCCGAAGCTTGTCGATCGATTCGAAGATCTACCGCAGCTAGCAGGCGAGTTTGTTCGACAGTTTGCATCCCGCCGTGGACGGGCCGGCGTGCGCCTTTCGAGCGAGGCCGTGGACGCGCTTTCGAGCTACGATTTCCCAGGCAATGTTCGTGAGCTGAGAAACATCATAGAACACGCTGTGCTCACGACGACCGACGACGTGATTGACGTGGCCGGCTTGCCCGAGTATTTGAGATCTGCCGCGCGCCTGATGCAATCGCGCAAAACGAAGCCGTCGCTGGCGGAACTGGAAGCAGTTTACATCCGTGAGGTGCTCGAGCACACCCGCGGAAACAAGACGCGCGCGGCCGAGATACTCGGCATCAGCCGCAAGAATCTTTACGA
>JBGQGO010000629.1:0-3598 GCA_041497455.1 Blastocatellia bacterium
TATCGCGAATATCCGGCCAGTGACCTCGATCGAGTGCGTCTTGTGCGAGGCGCGCTCGGAATCGGATTCACCCTGGACGAACTGGCTCGCATCTTCAGCGTGCGCGATCGAGGCGGCGCGCCGTGCCGTCAAGTGAGAGCACTCGCGGGTACAAAGCTTACTGAAGTTGAGACCCAACTTGGCGAACTTACAGCGCTGCGCGACGAACTGCGCAGGCTGTTGAAGAATTGGGACGCGCTTCTGGCGAAGAACTCGACTCCCAATCGCGCGGGTCTTTTGGAGTCGCTGGCAGCGAACGCGACGAAAGCTTCAGGGAGGCGGACACGGTCATCGCGCCTCGCGCGAACACCTATCAATCGAAAGAAAGAGAGCAAGGAGACACAATGGTAAAAGCGAAAAACTACTTTGGGCTTTTGTTAGCACTGATGCTGCCTTTGGTTTTGGCCGCCAGAACACAGCAGCCGCCGGATCAACATCACAATCATCAGCAAGACAAGCAGCGTGTGGATGGCGTGAACGAACGCGGCGACCATGCGATGGGGTTTAGCCACGATAAGACCACGCACCATTTTCGCCTGACTGCGAACGGCGGCGCGATCGAGGTGACCGCCAATGATCCCAATGACGCCGCAAGCCGGGAACAGATCAGGACTCACCTCTCGCACATAGCGAAGCTGTTCAAGGAGGGCGATTTCAGCGCGCCTATGTTCATTCATGGCGAAGCGCCTCCGGGCGTGCCCGCGATGAAGCGTTTGAAGGGCGATATCAGCTACACATTTGAGACGATCGAATTCGGCGCCCGAGTCCGAATTGCAACCGCGAACCCGGAAGCCGTCGAAGCGATCCACGAGTTTCTGCGTTATCAGATCAAGGACCATGAAACGGGCGACCCTTTGGAGCTTAATAAGGCTCCCGCAAACTGAAGTCAATCACTCTGGAAGCAGTATGACGTGACTCTGTTCTCTCGCCGCGGGTCAACATCGGTCATAAGAAGTACTAACCAGGACAGAAGGGGCGGCACTCGGCCGGCCGCACCTCAACCTCATTCGGTCCACCTCCGCGTTTCTCCCGGTCAATACGTGCATTTGCGGCTTTTATTACGCAATGGCGCCTTGACTCAGTTTCTTTATTCACATAGAATCGGAGCGGGTTTTTGTGGTCGCCTGGAGGCGGCGCTCGTTTAACCGGCCGGCCAACAATTAGAACAAATGGTGAAGCAATGGAAACACAACAGATGCCCGTACTGACACAACTGAAATCCATTCTTTTGCGATATCGCTTCATAATTATGTCGCTGATCGTTTCAATGGGCGGTTTCCTGCTGATACTCTTGAAGGAGCGGATGCCCTTCTCTGATATTGCCAGAGATTTTGGCCTGGCGTTCCTCACAGCCGGGACTATAGGGCTCACCGTGGAGTTTTACACTCGCCGACAGTTCGAGGCGCTGGTGGTGGACCGAATTGGGGACGCGCTTGAAGCGTCCTCGATTACGTCGCGATTGGATGGTATCAACGAACTGCTATTGTTGGGTAACGAACTTCGCTCTCTGGGACTAATGAAGATTCATCTCACTCGCCCGGATGACTTATCGCGGTTTATTCAGGCAGCCGACCCCGAAACAGAAATTAGGCTCCTGGGAGTATGCATGATGAGCCTGACTGGTGACCCAACGCAGAAACTGCTGCAACGTAAGCTTGAAGAGGGGTGCATTATACGGCTTCTGACTCTTGATTCGGAATCTGAATTTGTAAGGCAAAGGGCAATTGAAGAGGGACGCGACGATGATGATATACGGACGGACATAATGGCATCGGATAAGTTTTACACTAACTTCATTAGACATCGGATTCCTGAGAAGCTCCGCCCGAATATAGAGGTCGGTCACTACTATGAAGCGCCCATGTATTTTCTCGTTAGCACAAATAGAGCGATGATTGTCGGATTCTACCTGCGGGGAGGCAGAGGCGAGCTGTTCCCTCACCTTGAGTTAGAGGCTAAAGGTGGTGGAATCTACGTACCCTTCATCAAGCATTTTGATTCCCTTTGGGCAGCACGAAAAGAGATTCAAGGGATCTCAGGTTCTGACCAACTCAGAACGCGCACACTCCCGAAAGAGAACTTCAGTTAGTTCACAGTCAGTTGACTGACATAAATCCCGCCTTCTATATTGATAACGCAGAAACAGTACCTGCCATTATCCGAAATGCACAGAACCTCTAGGCGAAAAGGGAAGCCTCGCGATAACCGGGTTGTCGGCACGAAGCTTCGGCCGAGCGGCTGCGCGACTGGTCGCGTCGTCTATCCGTTCACTGCGATAGTTGGCCAGGAAGAGATGAAGCTCGCGCTGCTGCTCAGCGCGATCGACCCGAACATCGGCGGCGTCATCATCATGGGCCATCGCGGCACTGGGAAATCGACTGGCGTTCGCGGGCTTGCCGACTTGCTGCCGCAGAATAGGAAGGTGAGAGGTTGTCTTTACGGCTGCGACCCTGATCGCCTTAACGAGTTGTGTCAGGACTGCGCGGACAGACTGTCTCGGGATGGTCGACTGCCAGCAGAGCGCGGTGCGGTTCCCGTCGTCGACCTCCCGCTTGGAGCAACCGAAGACCGCGTCTGCGGAACGCTCGACATCGAGCGCGCGCTCGTCGAAGGCGTGAAGGCATTCGAACCGGGGTTGCTCGCGCGCGCGAACCGCGGCTTTCTTTACATCGACGAAGTCAATCTGCTCGATGATCACCTTGTGGACGCTTTGCTCGACGCGGCGGCATCGGGGCGCAACGTGGTCGAACGTGAAGGTATTTCGGTTACGCATCCTGCGCGGTTCGTGCTGGTCGGATCGGGCAATCCCGAAGAAGGCGAGTTGCGGCCTCAGTTGCTTGACCGCTTCGGGCTCTACACTCAGATAACGACTATCACCGACATCGAGGAGCGCGTCGAGATAGTGCAGAGACGCGAGCGGTTCGATGACGACCCGGTGAGCTTTCTGGCTTTGCAGGCACGCGAGCAAGACAGACTACGAAGGCGAATCACGCGCGGGAGAAAACTACTCGCCCGCGTTGAGATCGATCACGAGCTGCTGATGTTGATCGCCACGCTTTGTGTCTCGCTCAAAGTGGACGGCCATCGCGGTGAGTTAACGATTGCGCGAGCCGCGCGCTCGCTCGCTGCATTTGAAGGACGCGAGAAGGCGAAGGCTGCTGACGTTGAAAGAGTCGCGGTGATGTCGCTGCGCCATCGGCTGCGCAGAGATCCGCTTGAAACCGTCGACAGCGGCGCGCGCATCGAGCAGGCGCTGAGCGAGTTGATCCCAATGCTATCGACTAAGGCGCGGCTGAGAGTGGTCAAGTGACATTAACCAGGTATCCCTTCGTTGCTGTCGTGGGACACCGCGCGGCGAAGCAGGCGTTGCTGCTGCTGGCAATCGAGCCGGGGCTTCGGGGCGCGCTCATCGCATCAGCGAACGGTTCAGATAGCAGCACTCTCGCTCGAGCGTTGGGGTCTTTGTTGCCAACGTCGGCTCGGGATACCGCTCGATCGCCGGCGGATCGCTCCTGTGACTTTGAGCGCGGCACCGACGCCGTCGAACTTCCGTTAAACA
>JBGQGO010000630.1:0-3575 GCA_041497455.1 Blastocatellia bacterium
GACCAGGTCAATCACTTCTTGCGCTATTGCCCCGCCGATGGGAGGCAGAACACCGTATGCGGCGAGCAGCATTCCCACTGCACTGAGCAACATGCCGCCGACAGCACTCTCCAGCGCAATCCTGCGCATGCGCCTGCCGATATGCATCAATTCATCTACTTTCTCGAAGGATCTATCAAGAACTACGGCGTCCGCCGCTTCCGACGTGATTTCGTTTTCATGCCCGAACGCGACCCCAACCGTCGCCGCTTGCATGGCGGGAGCATCATTGATCCCGTCACCGACAAACACTGTTTTTCCCCGGCTCGTTTCAGCACGAACCAGTTCCACCTTTTCCTCTGGGCTGGTGGCTCCATAGGCCGCCTCTATCCCGATCTTCGCCGCTAGAGAGCGCACCTCGGCTTGGCGGTCGCCGGATACGAGAATCACTTTCGTGACCTGATGGCGCGGCGTCAAGTGACTCACAAACACCCGGCTGTCGGACCGCGGCGAATCCTCAAACCCGAAGAGAGCCGCAAAGGCTCCGTTCAGAAATATCAGACATTCGAGCCCGGGCTCGACGGGCGGCAAGCGCAAATCCAACGCGGAAACTCTAGTACGGCCGGTGATCAAGACCTCTTGTCCATCCGTTTTCCCCCGCAGCCCTTCGCCCGGCCGCTCGCTGACTTGGGACACGGGAGTCAGGACGCAGTCGCGCTGTCGCGCCAGTTCCAGAATGGCGGACGCGAGAGGATGTTTCGAATATCGTTCGAGACTCGCGGAGGCTGCGAGAACGTCTGATTCCTTGAAACCGGGCGCGCAAACGATCCGTGTTAGAGATGGCTTGCCGTAGGTCAGCGTGCCGGTCTTGTCGAAGATGAAAGTCCTGCAGGAGCCGATTTGTTCGAGCACGGCTGGATTCTTGATGATGATGCCCCGCCGGGCAGCCAGGGAAATCGCTCCGATAACTGCGACCGGTATGGCAAGGAGCAACGGACACGGCGTCGCGATAACAAGCACCGCGAGGAAGCGCTCGACCTCACCGCTCAACACCCAGGCCAAGATCGCGATGCCAATGGCCAGCGGCGTGTACCACGCACCCAGCATGTCACCGAGCCGCCGCAACTGAGGGCGGCGCTGCTGGGTCTCTTCCATGACTCGCATGATCCGAGCGTAGCGGGAATCCTTCGGCAGCTTCTCAGCCCGGATCGCCAGCAGCGACTCTCCGTTCAGCGCTCCGGAAAGTGCCGTCGAGCCCGGCGCCTTCTCGATCTCGAAAGGCTCGCCAGTCAAATATGCCTCATTCATCGATCCCTGACCCTCGACGACAACTCCGTCCACGGGGCAAATCTCGTGAGGAAAGACAACGAGCGCATCGCCCACCCGAATCTCACTGACGGTAATGTCTGCTAGGCCTTGTTCGGTCTTCCGATGAGCGATGCTCGGCATCCGCTTCGCGAGCGCGTCCAGCACGCGAGAAGCCCTGCGCGTAGCGAATTCTTCGAGGGCTGTGCCACCCGAAAGCATGAGCACCACGATCGAGGCTACCAAGTATTCCCGGAGAAGGACTGCTGTTACGATCGAGACCCCAGCGAGAAAGTCGGAACCGAACTTGCCGGCCCACAGTTTTTTCGCAAGTTGCACAATCAATGGCAGACCGCCGGCCACCAAAGCCACATACAAGGGAATATCGGCGAAGGCTCGCAAGTTGGCCGCGGAAAACCGCAACACCAGATGAACAAGAATTCCTGCCGCAGCCAGCGATGCGACCAACTTGGCACCAAGCGGCGCGCTCTCGGAATGGCGGGTCTGCGTCAAGCTGCCACCTTAACATCGCTTTGCTGGGCTGGCCTCTTGTTTCCAAAAAAGCGGCGTTTTGCAACCTCCACCAGCAACAGGTAGGTGAGCGTCGAAATCCCCAGGAACAAAAAGAATGGAACAGGCAGCCGGGTAAAACCCAGCAGTCGCGCCAGGGGGGAAAAAGGAAGCAGAACGCCCACGACCACAATCGTGAGGGTGTTCAGCGTCAACCATCGGCTCGGCCGGCTTCGCAGCGGATTCCCCGCCGTTCGAATCACAAAGAGGACCAGCGTCTGCGTGGCGAGCGATTCCACAAACCACCCCGTGTGGAAGAGGGTCTCTGAGGCGTGAAAGTAATGCAACAACACATAGAAGGTCAAGAAATCGTAGATCGAACTGATCGGGCCGATGAAGATCATGAAGTTTCGGATGAGACGCATGTCCCATCGCTGTGGACTGCGGAGGTACGCTTCATCGACGTTGTCGGTCGGGATCATGATTTGGGCGCTGTCATACAAGAAATTGTTGAGAAGAATCTGTGTCGACAACATGGGGAGAAACGGCAGGAATAAGGACGCCCCTGCCATGCTGAACATGTTTCCGAAGTTCGAGCTGGTATCCATTAGTATGTACTTCAAAACGTTTCCCGAGGCTCTCCGCCCTTCGATAATTCCCCGATGCAAGACGTTCAGTCCGGGTTGCAAGAGGATGATGTCGGCCGCGTCACGGGCAACGTCCACCGCCGTCGCCACCGAGATGCCCACGTCCGCCGCGTGCAGCGAAGGAGCGTCATTGATGCCGTCGCCGATGTAGCCAACCACGTGACCGCGCTGCCGGAGTGCCCGGAGGATCCGCAGCTTCTGCATCGGAGTGACGCGCGCAAACACATTCGTTTGCTCTGCGACATGCCCGAGCGCGGGCTCCGTCATCGTATCGACCTCGGGTCCGAGCACAATGACCGGGTCGCCCAGACCGACCTGCGTGCAGACGTGCCGCGCGACGAGCTCGTTGTCGCCGGTCAAAATTTTCACTTCCACTCCATCGCGCCTCATTTGCGCAAGCGCTGTCGCCGCATCCGGGTTCGGGGGATCGGCGAATGCGAGGAATCCCGCGAGGACTAGCGAGTGTTCATCGGCCGCCGAAAAACCGTCTCGCCGGTCCACGGCGCGAAACCCGACCGCGAGCACGCGAAGTCCTTGCGCGCAAAGCTTCTCATGCACTATCAGTGCGCGTTCGCGCGCTCCGGAGTCGAACACGCGTTCCTGGCCTTCCGCTTCGTACGACTCACAGAGCGCGTAGATCCCTTCCGGCGCTCCCTTGGTGATCAAAAGACGCTGGCTCGCCGCCGGCCCATCGCTGCGCTCAACAACTACCGACAGCCGGCGACGGTTGAAATCGAAGGGGATTTCGTCGCATTTGACATAGCCGCTCAGGTCGCGCCGCTCGTCCTGCAGAATTGCGCTGTCGAGAGGGCTGCGTATTCCCGTTTCGAACTTGCTGTTCAGGAACGCTAAGGCAAGCGGATGATCCGATGCAGCTCCCAAGGCATCGACGACCGAGTGGAGCGTCATCACGCCCATCGTGAGTGTCCCCGTCTTGTCGCTGCAGAGGATGTCGATGCTGCCGAAATTTTGAATCGCCGGCAGATGCTTCACGATCACCTGCTCACGCGCCATGCGCACGGCCCCGCGGCCAAGTGTGACGGACGTGATCATGGGGAGGAATTCAGGTGTCAGCCCCACCGCTAATGCCACCGCAAACACAAACGATTCGAAAGCGTCCTTGTGCATCGCCAC
>JBGQGO010000631.1:0-3574 GCA_041497455.1 Blastocatellia bacterium
GGCGACAACTACTATTCGGACAACGACGAAGCGGTGAAGCTCGCGGATGAATTGATTTCAACGTGTAATCTATTCGGCTATGGCGAGATCGGCGAAGAAGGCGCGTCGAGTTATCGCCGCTCGTCGGGGGCGCTGTTGTCGATCTTCAAAGACAGGCTCAGAAGCCAGGACCGCTTTGTCGGCGTGCGCATCGATGACAAAGAGGACGTGTATCCCGCTTTGAAGGAGTTCTTCGGCAAGCGCGGGGAAGAAGCCTAGCGATTTGTTATTTTCTATTTTCTATTTTTGATTTTTTATTTAGGATGAGCACAGTTTGAGGACAAACGCTGCGCTAGACCGATCCTTGCTTCATTATTCAAATCAAGAATAGAAAATAGAAAATAGAAAATCACATGGTTGACCGGGAAGTACAAGAACTCGAAAAGGCAGTCGAACAGATCTGGGAGATTGCCACAACCAGATTCGGGCTCGATCCGTTCCCGGTGCGTTTCGAGATCGTCCCGGCTTCGGTCATGTACGAAGTCGGCTCGTATGCGCTGCCAGGCCGTTACTCGCACTGGACGTTTGGCAAGGCCTACCACCGAATGAAGATGATGTACGACTTCGGCCTGTCGAAGATCTACGAAGTCGTCATCAACTCCAACCCCTCTTACGCGTTTCTGCTGGAGACCAACTCTCCGACCCAAAACAAACTGGTGATCGCCCACGTGCTGGGTCACATCGACTTCTTCAAGAACAACTTCTACTTCTCGAAGACCAACCGGAGAATGGTCGATGAAGCCGCGCTGCACGCGCGCCGAATGGGCGAGTACGAATTCAAGTACGGCAGAAAGGTGGTTGAAGAGTTTCTCGACGCGGTGCTCTCGATAGAGGAACACGTTGATCCGAATTTCTTCATCAGGAAACAACGCGAGGACCCGGACAAAGAGGCCGATAAGAAACCAAGCCGCCGCGAAGGCCGCTACGACGATCTCCTTTCGAAGGAAGAGCGCGAGGTGCAAAACGGAGGCATCGATGGCCGGGACGACGGCCGCAAGCATAAGCCGAGCCTCGAAGTGCCCGAGAAGGACCTGGTCTATTTCCTGATGAAGCACTCGCCTTCGCTCGAACCCTGGCAGCGCGATGTCATGGCGATGCTGCACGAGGAGATGGAATATTTCATCCCGCAGCTCCAGACCAAGATCATGAACGAAGGCTGGGCTAGCATCTGGCACTCGCGCATTATGCGCGAGATGGACCTGCCTACCAGCGAGCATCTGGAGTTCGCCGCGCTGCACGCCGGCGTCGTTTCACCGCACAAAGGCCAGCTTAATCCCTATTATCTCGGCTACAAGATCTTTGAAGACATCGAAAAGCGCTGGGACAATCCCACCGCTGAGGATCGCGAGAAGTTTGGGCGGCGCGGAGGCGAGGGCCGCGAGAAGATGTTCGAGGTTCGCGAGCTTGATAACGACATTTCATTCCTGCGCAACTACCTGACTGAAGAGCTCTGTGAGGAACTCGATCTATTCGTCTATCAGCTAATCGATGACGAGGACTGGACGGTGACGGAAAAGAAGTGGGAGCGTGTTCGCGATCAGCTCGCCTTGAACATGACCAATTTCGGGTTCCCCTACATCGAAGTCGTCGACGGCGATTACGACGGCAATAGCGAGCTCTACCTGATGCACCGTTATGAGGGAGTCGAGTTGGATATGAAGTATGCGCGTAAAACGCTCGAATATGTTTACAAGCTCTGGGGTCGCGACGTGCATCTTGAAACCCAGGTCGATGAAGAACCGCTGGTCCTGCACTACGACGGTCACGAACACGATGAAGAGTGACAGTCCGACAAACTTCAGTTTGTCGACATAGGCCGGCCCACACTACGACAAACTTTAGTTTGTCGGACAATCAATTTGAGACAACTTGAATCTCCTGCCTCGGCCCGCGTATTGTTTAGCCTGCCTTGAATTCAAACCGTGAGGAACGCAATGAATCACGTAAAGCTCTTCGGAGCCTCGCTTGTTATCACAGTGTACGTGGTGCTCAGTCTCGCGCCTCCGGCAAGCGCCTGGGGAGAAGAAGGTCACCGCTACATCAACCGTGTCGCCGCCGAGCATTTGCCCGAAGACATGCCGCCATTCTTCCGCAATGCTGGAGCGCGGCTGTCGTTCTTGGGACCGGAACCCGACCGCTGGCGCGACGGCAAAGAACTCTTCAAAGCGCTGAGCGAGGTCAACGGGCCCGATCACTTCATCAACATCGATAAGCCTGAGAACTTTGAAGCGCTCCCCAACGATCGTTACGCATACGGGGACTGGCTGCGCGCGAAAGGAAAAGACCCGAAGGATATGGGGTATTTGCCTTATTCGATCCTCGAGGGCTATCAAAAGATTCAAGTGTTGTTTCGAATGTGGCGCGAGCGGCAGCACGAAGCCGAGCGTGACCAGATCGAGCAGAACATCATCTACTATGCCGGCGTGGTCGGGCACTACGTTGCGGATGGGTCGCAGCCGCTTCACACGTCGATCCATTACAACGGCTGGAGCACAAGCTCGAATCCTCAGCTCTACACCCGCGAGCCGCTGCACTGGCGGTTCGAAGGCGAATACGTGAAGGCGCAGATCAAGCCCGAAGACTTCAGCGGCTTAGTCAAAACCGCTACTAAGCTGCAGGACCCGTTCAGCGATATCATCAAATATTTATTCCAGTCTTACGATCGCGTGCCGGAACTCTACCGAATGGATAAGACGGCCCGGTGGGACGCCAACAATCAAAGCGCCGACTCAAAGAAGTTTGTCGCCGAGCGGTTGGCTGCGGGCTCGCAGATGCTGGCGAATCTCTGGTATACGGCGTGGCTCGGTTCGGCGAGCAACAAGCCGGAAGGCCGCTAGGCGCCGCTCAAAAAAGAGTTGGCAAAGCTTGCGCGCCGGGCCGTTCAATCAATGGCGGAGGCGCTCAAGCCAGAGCACGGGCTGGAAACGTTAGCGATTTGAAATCTTGGGCAGCCTCCGCCGTTTGCGTTTTCTGGGAATGGAGCTTGTAAGGGCGTGCCTCCGTGCGCGCCCCTTGAGCCCGAAAGGTTGTTAAGGTAGCGAGGGGCGCGCGCGGAGGCACGCCCTTACAAGCTCTTCCACAAGGTGCGCCACCCATGAGGACCTTCATCGCACCCAGCTTTCAGCGCGGTAAGAAAGCGTCGATCATTTTCCCGGACTCGCCCTTTGATTAAACATCGAATCAGTCTACCGCCGGGCGCTCACAGCCTAATCGATGAATTCATGCCAGCATACGATGTGAGCGAGTTCCACGAGATAACGGTTCGCGCGTCTATTCAAAGAGTCTATGATGCGCTTCGGACAGCCGACCTCGGTACCTCACCGATAGTCCGGTTGCTTCTGCGATTGCGCGGGCTGCCCGCGATACTCACAACCGGCGGTCATAAGCGAAATCCGAAGCTCAACCTCGATGCGATCATGAAAGGCGGATTTGTTCTGTTAGGCGAGCATCCTCCAAACGAGATTGCGCTTGGGCTAGTCGGCCGCTTCTGGACTTTGTCAGGAAGCAGGTGTCGGGTGAGTGCAGACGAGTTCAC
>JBGQGO010000632.1:0-3571 GCA_041497455.1 Blastocatellia bacterium
TCAGAACAGGCGGCGATAGTAGCCAGGGGGTTGTTGATCTCATGCACCACGCCGGCGGCAAGCCTGCCAATCGAGGCGAGCTTCTCAGCGTGGATGATTGCCTCGTTCATTTTTTTCTGGTCGGTTATGTCTTCGCCAACGGTGATGACGTGAGTCACCTCGGCGTTATCGACCCGCATTGGAATCTTGCTGATCTTCCACGTCTTCTTCTGCCCGTCGAACCACGACTCCTGCTCCAGGTGGACCATTTCGCCGCTCCGGAACACATCGACGAACTCTTCCTCCAGCTTACGGCGCGGCTGGCGAACCAGCACTTGAAACACATTGCGGCCGAGCACCTGTTCGCGATTGATGCCGAGTCCGCCCACCTCGCGATTGCGATTCCACGCCACGATGCGCATATCGCGATCGACTACGTAGAGCGAGACGGGAAGGGAATCAATGATCTTATCAGTGAACCGTTTTTGTTCGTCGGCCTCGCGAGTACGCTGCGAAACCTCGACCGCAAGGTTGATGGAAGTGTCCTTCGTCCGCCGGTACAGCTCGGTATTTCTGATCGCGAGGCTCAGTTGTTGCGCGACTGCACCGAGCAGCTTTTGATCATCGGCGTTGATCGGACGCGGAATGGAACTGCCGCAGATGAGAAGCCCGAGCATCCGGTCATCGAACATCAATGGGACTACGGTCTCGAGCAATATCTTTCGGTCGTGCAGGAAGCGTTCGGCGGTTCTGATCTGGATCGCCGGCTGAATGCGCCAGTCCGCTGAGCTGAGATAGTTGACCACGCGCTCCTTGTGGAACCAGTCATCCCCCTCCGGTTGATCTTGGTGGGAGCGCGAATATATCGCCGACGCGAGGTCGTTCGAGTCAGTAGAGCTTCTCACTATGACCGCGCAAGCGTCGCATTCCAGGCTCTTTCCCACCGTGAACACGGCATAGCTCAACAGCTCGTCCATTTCGAGCGAGGTCATCAAGTTGTGGCCAAGGTTGTAGACGAATGAAAGCTGCGCCGCACTTTTTTTGGTCTCCAGATAGAAGCGCGCGTTCTCAAGCGCGACTGTCAGTTGATTGCAAATAGTCGATAGCAGCTCCGTTTGCTGCTTGGCGAGCGGCGTCACCGCGTTTGAGAACAAGCATATCGCCCCCAGCGCTTTGCCTTTCAACACCAGTTGTGTGCAAGCGAGTCCGCGTACTTCGCTCAGAAGATCGACTGCCAGCACTCTGCGGGCGGACTCGGGCAGCGGCTCGAGCACAAGCGGCTTTCCGTTCATCAGCGGGACGATTCGCGAGTACAATTCGAGCAAGCTCCCACGCGCGTCGTCAGTCATGGTCAGTCCTTCTACAGCGGCGATTGTCATCGGCCGTTCGTCTGCTTCGCGCAGAAAGACCACGCCTGAGTCCGCACGGACATACTTGATCAACGTGGCGAGCGTCCCTTGCAATAGCACCTCGGGCTCAAGCGAGCTGGCAAGCACCGACGATACCGTGTGCAGCACGCTGAGTTGTTCGAATCGCTCGGCTCTCTCGCGCTCGTAGCGGGAGGAGCGCAGATGGGCTCGTACTCGTGAGAGCAGCTCGGCTCTCTGATAAGGCCGGGTGATGTAATCAGTCGCGCCCTGATTCAAACAAGCGACTTTGTCTTGCGCGCGGTGGCTCTTGCAGATCATCAGGATCGGCACATCGGCAGTCGCTTCGCCGGCGCGAACCTCCTCGCAAAAGCTCAATGCAAGATGAGCCCAGTGGAGCCGCCGCAGGCTCTCACCCGAGTCGTCATTGGAAGGCAATAAGGACGAACCAGTGAGGCGTGAAGCGGAAGATTCGATGATGATGATCGAGACTTCTCGAGCGCGAAGTTCATCGTGTGCGGATTCGAACGACTGTATCGAGACCGCGTCGTAGCCTGCAGCGGCCAGCAATCGCTGGATTGCGCTCGCTGACTTCGTTTCGTCTCCGAGGATGAGGATGCGGTCTGATAACCCGTTAGGGCTAGACATACTAGCGCCTGCTCTGATTTGGGGCCGTCCGAGGAATGCCAGGGGCAGATGCGAAATACTTCCGTGAGGGTAGCGGCAATCTAAGTCATTTTGACGGAAGAGTCAATAATAATGTCTGGCGGTCTGACGGCGCGAATTAGAGAGCATATCCCTTTTCCTTTTGGTCTTCGTCCTTTGTGTCTGTTCATCCGCTAAGAGTCGCGTCTTCGATTCCCACTTGGACACCACCGGCTTCAGCCGCGTGGTGCTTCAACTTCTCCCTACGAGCGGAGGCTTAGAAAGCTCCGCACTTGAGCAGTAGTGTACTCGCCCGTGGTTCCCGCGTAGAACGACGGCTTCCACACATCCCAGGCGCCGGTTTGCTTCAGCACACCCCAGTAATTCTTCTCCATCCAATAGCGCGTGTTATTGACCACCGACAGCGCCAGCTCCGCGACGCTAAGCGACGGCAACGCCTCGACCAGCACGTGGATGTGCTCAGGGAGCACGGACATTCTGTCGATCATAAAGCCACGCTTCTTACCAACGGCGATCAAGTACTCAAACAACCTCGGCGCGATGACCTCATCGAAGATCGGGGTACGGAAATCGGCAACGAAAACGAGATGGTACTGAAGGATGGTGAGGCAATGAGCGAGGTTGAAAGCAGGCGACTTGAATTCTGGGTTCTTGAAGCGTAGCGCTTCGGTCCACGGGCCGCGATATCCGTGGTGCGAAATCTGGTTGTCGACATAGGCGCGAACGGTGTCGGCGCCGATCTTGCCGCTGCTGCGGGCAAAGTAGCCTCGCGCCCACAGGGTCGGCATTCGATAGCTTGGTAGGCAAGAGGGAAATGCCGACGAGAACTGTCGCGATAGGTTGCCCTTCACTCGCTGAACTGCCTGCGAAACGGTTTGCTCGGGCGTAAGACTGAGGAGCATTCGAACATGCGCCGGCTCAACGTGAGTCTCAAGCAGGTGATAGCCTTCACGGCTACAGACAGCCTGCGCGGCGGTTGCGATGAGATCGCGCTCGTTGTCGCCTGCGAGCACCTCCCGCAGGTAGTGGGTCTTGAAGCAGAGATAGTGATGGAGTTGATAAGCGGAGTCTAGATGCTCGAACGGGGACACAGTGGCCATAACCGGTTCACCTCGATTTGCGCGAGTATACAGTAGGTTGAAACTCAAGCACCACGCGGCTGAAGCCGGTGGTGTCGAAGTGGAGCTGTCGCCTCGGTTCGTAGGGTGAAGTTGAAGGACCACACGGCTGAAGCCGGTGGTGTCGAAGAGAGCTGTCGCCTCGGTTCGTAGGGTGAAGTTGAAGGACCACGCGGCTGAAGCCGGTGGTGTCGAAGAGAGCCTCGGTTCGTAGGGTGAAGTTGAAGGACCACACGGCTGAAGCCGGTGGTGTCGAAGAGAGCTGTCGCCTCGGTTCGCAGGTGAAATTGAAGCACCACGCGGCTGAAGCCGGTGGTGTCGAAGAGAGATGTCGCCTCGGTTCGTAGGATGAAGTTGAAGGACCACACGGCTGAAGCCGGTGGTGTCGAAGAGAGCTGTCGCCTCGGTTCGTAGGGTGAAGTTGAAGGACCACGCGGCTGA
>JBGQGO010000633.1:0-3559 GCA_041497455.1 Blastocatellia bacterium
AAACGACTGCGCTGAAGATATCAGATGCCGCGACGCGCGACCGCGTGCTGGTACAGATCGTGCGGCGGCATTCATACGAGAAGCGAATCGAAGACGCGCTTGGTTTGACTCGCCGGATTGCCGATGAGACTGCGCGGGTAGAACTGCTTGTGATGCTTAGCAGCGCGGCGCGAGCTTCGAAGGACAATGTGCGTGCGGCCGAGCTGCTCGACGAGGCGGCGACGTGCTCCCTAAAGGCGCGGCCCACCCTCGAGCGCGCACGATCGCTTGTGATGATCGCCAGCAGCTTCTCTGCGTTCGATACGGTGCGCAGCTTCGAGGTGCTCCAGTCGGCAGTCAAGTCGATCAACGACCTGGTCAAGCAGCAGGAAGAATCGAAGGACGAGATGCCGGGGCCGGGGACACGAGCGAAGGCTGCTCCAGCGTTCACACTTGATGAGCTTTATGCAGCGAGCTTTGACAGTACGCTGGCGGCGCTCGCGAAGGCGGACTTCGATGGTGCGCTGGCTCTGGCGCGGCAACTTCCCGGCGAAGAAGCGTCAGTGATTGCGCAGTTGGCCGTGTGTGGCGGCGGACTCACCGAGAAGCCGTCGCGCGAACAATCGACAAGCGGCGATGAGATCGAGTCTGGCCTGAATCATTAATGTCCCCCTCGGGTTTGAACTCGTTGAGTTGACACTTGGGCCTTCGAGCCAGGCCGCAGACTGGACAGGCTACGGTACGGTCGCGATGAGCACTTCCTTCAAACAGGAAATGGAGAAACAAGAATGAATAGGCTGCCGGCCCGTGGTCCTCATCCACAACGCGAGATTTCCGCTGTGAAGCATCGTGGTCTTGCCGGATTCGATGTGAGCCGTCATCGGTCAAGCTGGCGCGCTCTGTTGGCTGCCTCAATTCTCGCACTAGCCTTGATTGCCAACGCGGCCTCAGCACGGCAGTCTGTCTGGCGTCTGCGGGGACAGCCTACTGAGGGTTTGTCCGCCGCGGAGTTCTCCAGGCTGGTCCGTGATCTATCCGAAGACGGCGGTTATTTCCGATCGGATAATTTCACTTCGAACGAAACGTCTTATTTGCACGTCGTGGGCAAGCTGCGGGAGCTTGGCGCGACCGGCGGGGCCTACATTGGAGTCGGGCCGGAGCAGAATTTCACCTACATCGCAAAAGTTCGCCCGCGCATCGCTTTCATCCTGGACATCCGCCGCCAGGCGATGATTCAGCACATGATGTTCAAGGCCATCTTCCATCTCGCATCAAGCCGGGCGCAGTATCTTTCTTTACTGCTGAGCAAGCCTTTGCCCAAGGACAAAACTCCTTCGCCCGACGCTTCGGTGAATGAGATCCTCAGCTTCTTCAGCCAGGCTCCGGCGGATGATCTTGCATACGCATCGAATCTGGCCGCGATTCGCAAAGCAATCAAGGAAGACTTTCAGGTCCAGCTTTCCGACGCTGATCAGACAAGCCTGGATTACGTGTACAAGAACTTCCGCGACGATGGCTTGGACATAGCTTACCGGATGGAGGGGTCGCGTGGCGGCTGGTTCCCCAGCTTGAAAGACCTCATCGTGCAGCCGGACCAGCACGGCAAGCTCGGGAACTTCCTGGCAACCAAAGAGGATTATGAGTTCGTGCGCGACTTGCACCGGAAGAACCTCGTCATCCCGGTGGTGGGCGATTTTGCGGGCAAGAAAGCGCTGGCGGCGATTGGAGATTATCTGCGGAAAGGTGGCTTCACGGTAACCGCCTTCTACACGTCAAACGTTGAGCAGTACCTGTTCCAGAACGGCGTGTTCACCGGCTTCGCTGAGAACGTGCGCAAGCTGCCAATCACCGATAAGAGCCTTTTCATCCGCGCCGTCCCCAACACGCGCTTTACACATCCGGCACAACTGCCCGGGCATCGGACAACGACGTTGTTGCAGCAGTTGACCGTCTTCCTGAAAGACTTCGACGAGGGGCGTTATCAAACCTACTCTGATCTGGTTATGACCCACTACATTGCGGCTGAGAACTCCCGGTAGGCTCGTCTCGGACAGTTCCCAGCGGGATAGACTCAAGTTCGGTTTCGCCTGTGTACATTCCTCCAACTGTGATAGTATCCGCGTGGCTCGAAAAGGAACATATGAGAATTCTGCTTTTCAATCCCGATAATGGTGTCACCCGTAATTTCATGCCGCATCTTTGGATGTTTCTCCTCGAAGCGCTGACCCCGCCCGAACATCAGGTATTCCTGATCGATGGCAACGCCCAGCGAATGGATGAAAACGAAATTGCGCGGTTCGTTCGCGAGAATAAGATCGGTCTGGTCGGCATCGGCGCGATGACTAGAATGATACAGAAGGCCTACAGAATGGCCGATGCGATTCGCGCCATAGGCGTGCCTGTCGTGATGGGTGGACCTCACGTAACCGAGGTGCCGGACGAAGCGCTCGGGCGAAACGGCGGGCCGCGCCACGCTGATGCTATTGCTCTCGGCGAAGCCGATGAAACATGGCCGCAGATAGTCGAGGATGCCGCGCGCGGCCAACTCAAAGAGATCTATGCGCCGCTTGACGAAGCGGGCAAGGAGCGCAAGCCCAGTCTCCAGCCTTATCCCACGATTCCCTGGGAGTCGATGAATCTGGATCAGTTCAACCTGGTTCCTAAATTCGCCGCGCCATTGCTGAGCCGCCTGTTTGGTGGGTGGGGGACCTTTAGACTTATTCCCGTTGAATCCGGGCGAGGGTGTCCATACGGTTGCGAGTTCTGCACCGTGACCGGCTTCTTCGGCGACTCGATAAGGTTCCGCACAAACGAAAGCGTTGTCAGCGAGCTGCTGCGGCTGAAGGCTCGCGCCCGGAAAGAGGGCGGTCAGATCGCGGTGTTCTTCATCGACGACAATTTCGCGATCAACCCCAAGCGCACGAAGTCGCTGCTGCGGGATATTATCGCTGCCGGCGCTCAGATGAATTGGATCGCGCAGATCAGCGCCAATCTGCTGCGCGACGAAGAACTCGTCGATCTTATCGCGGCTTCAGGCGGCAAGTGGATATTCATCGGAATGGAGTCGGTGGACGCCACCAACCTCGCCATTGCGAACAAGAGCTTCAATAAACCGGGCGAGTACAAAGGCGTGCTGGAAAGACTCTCGCAGCGCAACATTCAGGCGATCACATCCTTCATCTTCGGACTGGATAACGACACGCCGGGCGCGGCGGATCGCACGCTCGAGCAGATTCGCAGTTGGCCGGCCGGACTTCCTGTTTTTGGAACGCTGATACCGTTCCCCTCAACACCGCTCTACAAGAGGCTCGAGGTTGCGGGGCGGCTTACTCGGCCGCAGCACTGGCTCGACTTCCAGCCATACAAGATGGCTCACACCCCGCTGAAGATGAGCATAGACCAGACGCATGCCGAGGTTAATCACGCGTGGAGCAGTTCATACAGCCCCGAAGCCATCGCGCAAGCCGTGGAGTCGATTCGCGACAAGGGGCTCGGCTATCGCATAAACATCCTGATTGCGCGTCTATGCTTTCGCGGAATCTACTTTCCGCAGTTGGGCAAGCGGGCATGGCTGAAGATT
>JBGQGO010000634.1:0-3548 GCA_041497455.1 Blastocatellia bacterium
CCCGCCGCGATAAAAAACATGAAACATGTGCCAGAAGACGGCGATCACCATCGCGTGCGCTCCAACCCTGTGCAGGTTGCGCAAGAAAACGCCGTTCGATACGACAAACCGCAGGTCTTTCATGTCAAGATATGCCTGCGGCACCGCCGGGTGGTAGTAAAGCATCAGCAGGATGCCAGTCACCGTCAGCAAGAGAAAAAGCAAAAAAGAGAACGAGCCGAGGTAATAGGTCGCGCGCACGCGCAGAGATTGCTCGCGCACCTTCACAGGCATGAGGTGCAAGAAGATATTGCCGAAGATCGCCAGGCTGCGAGTCCTGTTGGTGCGCGCCGGTCCACGACGGAAAATGGACCTCCAGGCGCGCGTTTCGCGCAAGCGGTTCAGTGCTAGTTCAATTGATGACGTGGCCATCGTTACCTCATCACACTTTCAGCGTCTGCTCGGGCTTGATCGTCTCCATCTTGTCCACCAGAAGCTCACCATCCGGCGTGAGCGTGATGCCGAAATGAGGAAGCGAGCGCGGTGCGGGACCCTCAACCTTCGTCCCATCGCTTTTGAATTTGCTGCCGTGACACGGACAGGCGATCATGTTCGCGTCGGGCTTCCACTGAGTGATGCAGCCCAGATGGGTGCACACCGCCGAAACGGCATAGAAGCCTTCTTGCGTCCTCACGATATAGACCTGCTGGTCTTGATTGAATGTGACAGAGTTCACCGGATAGAGGTCAGGATTGCCCGCGCGAAAAGTAGTGGACGGCTCGAACAAAGCGTTCGGCGAAAGATACCTGTAAGTAACCACCATTGCGCCCAGTCCGGCGATTCCGAGCGCGCCAGCGGCGACATCGTTGAGGAAGTCGCGGCGGCTAATCTCCGATCTCACCACTGCTGTCGCAGCGTCGCTGTCGCTCATAACGCTTGCACCTCCAACTCAACGGGCGCCATGTCTGGGTTATGGTCGTACACCTGAAATGCTTCCATAGTGATCGTGTGCACGGGGCATCGCTCGGCGCACAGTCCGCAGCGGATGCAAATCGTTTCGTCCTTTACCATCATCGAGCCTTCGGTAGCCGGCAAATCTGATGCTTCGAGGTGCTGTAGGCTCGCCTGATAGAACAGAGGGTCGGCCCCGAGCTGCGACCTGGTTTCTTCTGAAACGTTCAACTGGCCGAGAGGCACGAGCTGCAAGCAGTTCTCCGGACAGACGTCGACGCAGCCGCCACACAGAATGCACTCGGTGCCGTCGGTCTCGTTGCCTTCGAAAATCGTATTGATCCAACAGCGCAGGCAACGATGGGCCTCGCTGCGCGCTTCGGCTTCGCTGTAGCCCGACTCGACTTCCACCACACCCGTCCGCCGGTCGAGCGGAATGACCGGTACAGGAAGTCGAGAATACTCGTCGAATGAATCGGCCATCTTGTGATGATCGAGCACGGTGATTTGCACGTAGCGCGGTTTGGGCTTCCATTCTGTTCCGCGCAGATGGCGATCTATCTGTTCCGCCGCTTTCTTTCCGTCCGCGACGGCGCTGATGATAAGGCGAGGACCGAAGGCGATGTCGCCAGCGGCAAAAATGCCGGGCGCGGTGCTCATCAAAGTCTCCGGGTCTATCTTGATTGTGCCCTGGCGAGTGGTCTCAACTCCGTCGGCGGGCGTGAGGAAAGAAAGGTCAGATGCTTGACCGATGGCCAGGATTACCGTGTCGCAATCAATGACGCTCTCGGTTCCTTGCTCGAACGTGGGGTTGAAGCGATGCTGGGCATCGAAAACGGAAGAACAGCGGATAGTCTCAACTCCGGTAATTTTGCCTCCTCTGCCGAGAAACCTCTGCGGGCCGAGAGAAGGATGTATGTTCAGCCCTTCGAGGAGGCCCTCTTCGATCTCCTCTTCAAAAGCAGGCATTTCCTCACGCGATTCCAGACACATCAGGTGGACTTCATGCGCGCCCATTCGCAACGCGGCGCGGGAAACGTCCATCAACTCCTTCATAGCGATTTGCTGTTCGCTCGAGGTCAAGTTCTCCGGCTGGGACCCGAGATCCTCAAGCGTCAATCGCTGTTGCTCGCGCAAGGCTGAACGCGCGACGTCTAACGCCACGTTGCCGCCGCCGATAACTACAGTCTTTTTGCCTATCGAAAAGCGATAGCCGAGATTGACGTTCAAAAGGAAGTCTATGCCTTTAATCACGCCATCGAGATCGTTGCCGGGCACCGAGAGATCGCGGCTGCGGTGTAGACCGAGTGCGAGCAGGATCGCTTTGAATCCTCGAGCGCGAAGATCGGCAAGCGAGAAGTCTCTCCCAAGGCGTGCGTTCAATTGGAGCGTAATGCCGAGGTCGAGAATCTCGCGAACTTGCGCGGTCAGGACATCGCGAGGCAGGCGATATTCGGGAATGCCTAAGTAGAGCATGCCTCCGGGAACAGGCGCGGCGTCGAAGATGGTCACTCGGTAGCCGAGCAGCGCCAGATCGTGCGCGGCCGCGAGGCCAGCCGGTCCGGAACCAATTACAGCGATCTGCTCCTGGTGAGAGACTTCGGGCTTATCAGGAAAGACCTTGATCGGATTGCGCGACTCCGGGCCATACCGCTCGGTGAGGAAACGCTTCAGTGCGCGAATCGAAATCGGCGCATCGAACTTCCCCCGCCGGCAATCGGTCTCGCACGGATGGCCGCAGACGCGGCCGCAAATAGAGGCGAGAGGGTTGGGCCGACGAGCGTACCGATAGGCTTCTTCGTATCGACCGTCTGCAATTAACGCGACGTAGCGTCCAGCTTCTGTATGGACCGGGCAGGCCTGCATACACGGGAAGTTAGACTCTAGCCATTCGAGATCAACAAGCTTTGAGCGCGGTTGCCGCACAACTTACCTCACGCTTCTCTATGGGCTCCGAGATCCGGCGGGCCGCGCCCTCTGTAAAGTGCGCGTCTACCAAAAGATCCTAGCGTGTTACGGTCAGTGCTACAGTCGCGCCTCCGGCGCCAACATCGACCTGTTGCACAGTGGGCTTACCCCCTGCGCTCCAGGTCTTCAGCGTGTAATGGCCTGGCGGAACGCCTCTGATGACAAAGCTGCCGTCAGCGCCGGTGACCGCGTGGTAGGCTGAGGGAACAACCACCACGTATCCGGACATCTCCGGGTGGACATTGCAGAGAAGAGGCGCCGCCCCCAGGTCATTAAAGGTGAAAGCTTTCGTCTGGCCCTGCGGCCAGGTGCCGAGATTGTGCGCCAACCCTTTGGTCCCTCCGACGGATGGCCAGTAAACGTTATGGCCCACCGGATCGCTGTTGAGGAAGTCAACCGTAGTTCCCTTTTGCACAGCGATGACGTGAGGAATGAACGTCATCTTCTTTTGATCGATGACGGCGTGTTGAGCAGGAGGACTAAAGGCGACGCCGGTTGCGTCGACGTACACGACGATCCCCGCGGCTGATCGCAAGCCCTGAGCAGTAACTTTCCCCGTGATATCCGCGGCCAAACCGACGCCCTCCGTGATTGCGAATAAGCACGCGACGAGGACGATCGATAGTGCTGCCCTGTGTCCGATGAATTTC
>JBGQGO010000635.1:0-3541 GCA_041497455.1 Blastocatellia bacterium
CACTCAATCCGAGCAAGACCACAGGGCTCAGGTCGCGGTCGTCGGATCCGCAATCGCCGAGACCCTGTTTGGCGCGATTGATCCGCTAGACCGTGAGATCGAAGTTGACGGGAAGATATATAACGTGATCGGCGTGATGGAAAAAGCGCCCGGCGGGCTTTTCGGCGGCGACCCGGTCGAAGACCGTCAACTCATCCTTCCATTCGAAACGATCAAACGAGACCATCCGGAGATCGATGACATCACCGTCAACGTGAAAGCCAAGCCGGATCAGTTTGGCAGGCTGGTTGATGAAATAACCGAGTTGATGCGCCGCCGCCGCGGCGTGCCCAACGATAAGCCAAACGACTTCGGCATCAGCACGCCGGGCAGCATCTTCGAAGTGATCGCGCAGTTCGCCGCGGTCGCAAGCTTCATCGTCTTTCCGCTATCGGCGGCAGGTTTGCTGGTCGGCGGGATCGGCGTGATGAATATTATGCTTGTCTCGGTAACCGAAAGGACCAAGGAAATCGGCGTGCGCCGGGCGATCGGCGCTAAGAAGGCTGACATCGTCTGGCAGTTCTTGACCGAGGCAATAACGTTGACCGCGGTCGGTGGACTGATCGGTATCTTCGCCGGTTGGGTGATAAGCCTGGCGCTCAGACAACTGGCCCCGACGCTTCCATCGGTCATCCCGTTATGGGCAGTGCTGCTCGGGTTCTTCGTCTCGTGCTCGGTGGGTCTGATCTTCGGTATGTGGCCCGCAGTGAAAGCGGCCCGCCTGGATCCAATCGAGGCGCTCAGGTACGAATAGCCACTGCGGAAATCAACCTCAGCCAGCCCAATAGCCGGTGGGCCATATTGCCGCATCGGTGTCTAGTTTGTGATGATGTGATAGCCGGTTTGCCTTGCGGCTGGCGTCTGCTCCGCTGACCAGCGAGCCTCGCCCGTGTCGTCCAGCAACATTAGCATGCTGCATTCAAGATCAGTGTAGGATGAGAGATACAGCACCGGCCTTGTCCCGCTCGCCGCACGCTGAAACAGCATCTCCTCCATGAGGTCAACTGTATCTACGCCGAATTGGATCGGGTTCGCGGTCGTTGTGTGGGCTGCTTTTTTCACGTCCTTGATTCACTGGCAATCATCGTGCCGCGCTGCGCGGTTCATCGAGGGCTTTGGCAAAAGAGAAATGGCCTCTTGTATACTTGTCAGCCGGCCCTCGATTCAGTCCTCTCTCCTATTGACATTCTATACGTCGTGCTTTTATCCTCCTACAGACTCTCTATAGGAGGAACTCATGTCAGGAGGCACGGATGATCTTCTGCAGGGCACGCTCGATCTGCTGATCCTCAAGACGCTTGGCCTTGGGGCAAATCACGGACTGGGGATCGCGCGCCGCATCAATCAAATCACGAAAGGCACTTTTCATCCCAAACCTGGCTCGCTCTTCCCCGCGCTGCATCGGCTCGAGGAGAAGGGCTGGCTTGCATCGGAGTGGGGCGAGTCCGAGAACCGCCGCAAGTCAAAATATTACAAGCTGACCAGAGTGGGACGGCGTCATCTCGAAACCGAGATCGCTAACTGGGAACGCGTAGCCGGCGCCATCTTCCTCGCGCTCGAAACTACTTCATAAGTCCGATCTACAGCAGGTGGTTTGACCTGCTGGAGTGTGCCAGCAACCTGCCCGCAGGTTGGACAATCCAACGTAGTTTTCACAGGAGTTGAGTATGCCGTTCTTCATTCGCATTCGAAGCCTGGCAGCGAACCTGTTCCGCAGAGATCGCGTCGAGCACGAACTGGACGCAGAAGTAAGTTCCTATCTCGACCAGTTGATCGATGAGAAGATCGCCGCCGGCATGAGTCCCGCTGAGGCCCACCGCGCAGCGCGCATCGAGTTGGGCGGCGTCGAGCAGGTGAAGGAGCAAGTTCGCGAGGTGCGCTCGGGGTTGTTTCTGGAACGGCTCTGGCAGGACCTTCGCTACGGCCTTCGCATGCTGCGCAAGAACCCGGGCTTTACAACGGTCGCCGTGTTGACGCTCGCTCTGGGCATCGGCGCGAACACCGCGATATTCAGCGTGCTCGATGCGGTGATGCTCGAAGCGCTTCCCGTTCCTAATCCTCAACAACTCCTTCTTGTGAACTGGACCGCTAAGGACTGGCCCGCGATAGTCGAAGACCTCGAAGGCAGCAATCGTACGGACCCCGAGAGCGGCGGGTGGATCAGCGAATCAGTGCCCTATCCCCTATATGAAGCCCTGCGCACGCAGAATGCCACCTTGTCTGAAGTATTTGCCTTCTCGGCGAATGTAATCGGCTTTAACGTGCAATTCGACGGCAAACCTCACTCGGCGGCGGGCAAGCCGGTGTCCGGGAATTACTTCAATGGGCTTGGCGTTCAAACGATTCTGGGGCGTCCGATTCTCCCGAGCGACGATGCGGCCACCGTCCCGCCCGTTGCAGTAGTCTCCTACAACTTCTGGAAGAGTAAGCTAGGCGGCGACGAGTCGATTGCCGGCAAGACAATCGTGATCAACAGTCTTCCGTTGACTGTTGTGGGCGTGGCGCCGCCCGAGTTCTTCGGCGCGCAGCCGGGCGAGGACAATGATGTTTGGGTTACCTTGCACATGTTCCCGCGGCTGGTTCGAGCTTTGAATTTCGCCGGACCCGCGCAGACTGACAGCGATGCAGAAGCGGCTGCCGCGGCTTATTGGGAAAATGCGAGCACCTGGTGGCTGGTTGTGATGGGCCGGCTGAAACCAGGCGTGAGCGAACCGCAAGTCCGCGCCGAACTCGACGTGATCTTCAGCCAAAGCATCGATGCGATGATCACGTCGGAGAAGCAGCAAGAGAATCGCCCGTCGCTCAAGCTCACCGCCGGGAGCAAAGGCTTGGACGAGCTTCGAAGACGATTTTCTGAGCCGCTGTTTGTATTGATGGGCGCGGTTGGGCTGGTGCTTTTGATCGCGTGCGCGAACGTCGCCGGTTTGTTGCTTTCGCGGGCGACGGCGCGGCAGAAAGAAATCGCGGTGCGCCTGAGCCTGGGCGCGCGCCGCTTGCGCTTGATCCAGCAATTGCTAACCGAATCTCTTTTGCTCGCCGCTATTGGTGGAACGCTCGGGTTGTTGCTTTCGCGCTGGATGAGCGAGTTGCTCGTCGCGCTGGTGGCGAGCGGACGGCAGAGCATTGCGCTTCCACTCGGCGTGAATGGACGGGTGCTGCTCTTCACTGCGGGCGTTGCTGTTCTCACAGGAGTGCTCTTCGGACTTGTGCCCGCCTTCAGCGCTACCCGCATGAGCCTCACGGCAGCCTTGAAAGAAGGCGGTGCGGGCAGCCGGCTCGGCGCTCGGCGATCGAGACTCGCAAAGGCGCTGGTCTCAGCGCAGGTCGCGCTCTCGCTGGTGTTGCTTGTCGGCGCGGGACTTTTCTTACGCTCACTGCAAAAGCTCGAAAGCGTTCCGCTCGGATTCGAGCGCGAGCACCTGCTTCTGTTTTCAGTGGCGCCGGGGCTGAACGGCTACAAGGGCGCGCCTCTCGCCGAGTACTACCGTCAGGTGCAGGAGCG
>JBGQGO010000636.1:0-3535 GCA_041497455.1 Blastocatellia bacterium
GTGGGAATCGAAGACGCGACTCTTAGCGGATTGAAACGCCAGATGCCAGATTGCCGCCGATCGCTTATCCGGTGGGAATCGAAGACGCGACTCTTAGCGGATTGAAACACCTTCTGACGGCTACGATAACAGCGTAGTTTTACCGATGGGAATCGAAGACGCGACTCTTAGCGGATTGAAACTAAGCGGCCTAAGCCGCACTGCTTATGAAGGGACCCGTGGGAATCGAAGACGCGACTCTTAGCAGATTGAAACAACTGGCAGCGCCGCCGGTCACTATGCCGACAAACTGCGCGACCTCGCCCGAAAGACTCCGCCGTTTGAAAACTTCCAGCAGCTTATCTCACTTCATGAAGGTGTAAAGACCTCCGGGCTCGCCGCTCTGGCAGTGTCGCTCGTTGATACTACTAACTCGATCAAGCCGCAAGTTGACCAGTTCCTTCGATCCAAAGGCTGGCCGATGCCCATCGAAGAGCTGACCATGGACGGCATCAAATGCACAAAGGACCTGGAGCAACTCGTCAATTCTCTTCGAGAGAAACGGCGATACTTCGAATCAATCGGCTGTACGGAGCTTCACCTGTTCATCCAAGGACCGGTGCAAGCGGGAACTATCATTGGGAGCCTCTATCGGAATTGGATTCCTGTGAAGCTCTATCACAGGCCGACTCCGCAGCAGCTGCACGTCTACAAATACTGGATGCCACTATTGTAGTTTCTCCGCAAGCAGAGCGGGGCCGGTGGAAATCAGGGATACCACCTACCGCACAAACTGTGTGAAAGCTGCTAGGATGCCACCAGCTTGCCTGGTGGAGGTGCACGGTCGCTGCTACCAAGAGCAGAGTCTAACAACGGCAACCTTACCGGAACGATTGTTTTCGCTCGCCCGAAGGTCTATCGCCGCAATCAGCAGGCACGCCCCGAGCAACTCATTGAACACCTGACTCGCATAGGTTTCAGAAGCAGCGAGCTCGATGAGCCGGGAACCTTTTGGTTAAACGCCGAAGCGAGTCACGCGAATTCACATCTTGCGGGCGGGACGCCTGCGCTCCCAGGTGCGCTCCCAGGCCGAACGCTGCGCATCCGCTCGCGGCTTCCCGAACTCCCCAGTTGCGCGCTCACATTTGAAGGCGATCGAATCGCTTTCATTTCGGTCGAATCCCGCCCGGTCGATCAGGTCGAGGTCGAGCCGGAAACCTTGATTGCCCTGATGCGCATGGTTCGCGATGCGCACCCGCGCGAGATGAACGTGCGCCGCATAGTCCTTCCAGCCTCCGACTACATACCCTCGCCGCTGTACGACGCCGTTCGCGCCAGCGAAGACAAGACGTTCGAGTCGAGCAACGGAATCGATGAGCTTGGTATCGCGCGCAGCGGCTTCAAGTGGATAACCAGCGGGTTCAAGAGGACGTCCGGCGGATCGGGCATAACTCAGCAATTGATGAAAATTGCAGTGCTCAAGGAGTGCGACAAGACCTTTAGTCGAAAGGAGCGCGAGCTATTCCTGTCGCTCGCCGCAACTCGAATGATGACCCGGCACGAAATCTTCTGTGCATACGCGAACAACGTCTATCTCGGACATGTTGAGAACGGCCCGACTCTAAATGGGTTCGAGGCCGCCGCTCAAGAGTTCTTTGGCGCTGAGGTCCGGAGCCTCACGGTTGGCCAGTCAGCCAGTATGGCGGCTCTCTTAAACCAGCCCGAAATTTATCTTCGAGCCGCGCATAACAACGATTACTCATTGCTTCTCGCTCGCCGCGAAAGAGTCTTGAACCTAATGCAACAACTTTTTCCCAACCGCTACTCCGCCGAAACCATCGCCCAGGCCAAAGCCGAGCCTCTGAGCTTCATCTTCGCCAGCCAGCAGCAACCCGAGCGCGCTCTCGATCTGATCTCGAAGCCGTTCGAGAACCTGGCCGCGAGCGAACTTACAGAAACGCTCGGCCGGGACTTCGCGGCGGGTAACGTGCACATCTTCACAACGATCGATCCGGAGCTTCAGATCGCGGCCTGCAAAGCCCTGAACGATCAGCTCTCTCGCCTAGACCCGATGGTCGCGCGCGTTCGCCGCGGCTTGCCCGCTGATCAGCGGGGCGATGAGCCGATACAAGCGGCGCTCGTGGCCATGGACGCTCGGACGGGCGAGATTCTCGCGATGGTCAACGGCCGCAACAGCGAGTTCAACTACGCCACCGCAAAGCGCTCTACCGGATCTGCGATCAAGCCGTTCGTTTTCTTGCCGGCAGTAGATCACGGGTGGCACGCCGGCGAGCCGTTCACCGAAGCCACCATCATCGACCCTCGGAATGATCAGGTTGATGACTATCGCCCGGCAAGCCATGTTGGCGCGCCTGGAACTGCGCGCGCGCTGCTCGCTCGCAGCGATAACGGCGCGGCGGTGGTCGCGGCTCACGACGCAGGGCTCGCTTCTGTACGGGACTTCATACGCAGAGCCACGGGCGCCTATTCAGATGACTTGACCGGCATGCTCGCGATCGGCGGATCGGCTGGCAGCGAAACCACGCTCCTCGACTTGTGCGAAGGCTACAGCATCTTCGCTAACGGCGGGGCGAAGGTATCGCATACGCCATTCGCAGCCGTCTATCGCGACGGAGCAAGAATCAACCTGCCGCGCCCGTTGCCGATCCGCGTTGTTGATCATGGGCCGGCTTATGTCCTGACCCAGATGATGCGCTCGGTGCTCAAGCCGGGCGGAACGGCGAGCGGAGCGCTCAGTCTCGCCGGCCTGCCGAGCGATGCAGAGGTATCCGCGAAAACGGGAACCGGAGAAATTGCCGATCTCTTGTTCGCCGCATTTTCCAAGAGACTTGTAGTGATCGTCTGGGTCGGTATGCCGCACAACAAGCCTGCTCTCAAGCTCGAACACGGTTTTCAAGGTGCGACTACGGCAATGCCGATCTGGGCGGCATTCATAAGGAATGGAGTCAAGCTCTATCGCCCGGACCTGCTGGAAGGTGAGATCGAGATGCCGGCTAATGTGCGGCTGTTGAAGATTGACCCACGGCGCGGTTGCGTCACGGACGGTTCCGGCGTAGCGCACGCTGCCAGCTTGCGATCCGGCGCTTCCAACAAAACGCAAGCTGGCAGCGTGCGCTACGTGGAAGCGTACTTCGTCGCAGGGCGTGAGCCGCGCCGATGTTCTGAATGAGGATTCAATGACTAGCAAAATGCGCGATCAAACCGGGCCAGCTCAGACCCAGCCAACCGATGGCAGGCGAGAGTATCGTGACCGGACTGGAATACCACCTACGGAAGTGGGTGGATTGTTCAGGTGCGGCCTACAAACGAAGGCCGAGCGCTGCTTCCCCGAATACCACCCACGGGAGTGGGTGGATCGTTCAGGTGCGGCCTACAACCGAGGCGGCCCGACCCTTCGGTTTTGGTTATCTCTCTCCCCTCGCGGCGCGAGGGGAGAGGCAAAACGGGAACCTCGGGTGCGCCCCTATGTAGGCTGCACTTGAACAATCCACCCACTGCCGTGGGTGGTATTCGGGGAAGCAGCGCTCGGCTTACA
>JBGQGO010000637.1:0-3535 GCA_041497455.1 Blastocatellia bacterium
AACGAATGGTCGTGCCTCTCAAAGCTGATTCTGAGTCTCCGAATCCAGTTCTCCACAATCAACTCTGGCTTGGTTCCAAAGGCACGGATCGCTCTCATATTTGCGCTCCGCTGCTCTTTGGTCAGCCGATCACGTCGTCGCGCAATCATCGATGGTCTGAGGTGGTTAGAGGCCCAGTTCTCGGCGAATCGCTTGCTCGTATGACTGCGCCGGTGGCAGGTTGGTTGGTGAAGAGAATGCATTGACGACTTGATCGACTGTCGTAGTGAACTCTCCCCCGAAGGCAAGGGTTCGATGTGAACCCATTGCCGGTTCTTGGCCAAGATCATACCAGCGAAACGTCAGCGCTCCTGCTGACACTGGGTAAGGCCGTAACGCCCCGCCAAGGCGTTCGTTAATGCGCTCAAAAACTTGGCGCGGACAGACAAAGAAAAGTCCCTTGCGGCACAGAGGCTCAAGCCGTAGGACATGCCCCTTATATATCAGATATATCAGCTGCGGCAGTATGCGCTTTGAAACATTTTCCCAGTTCAAACCCGCCTTGCTTGGACTGGGATCTACCTCGCCATTCATTCGAGCATTCCATTCAGGCCTGTACGTCCCGGTGGTGTCGATCGACTGGATCTCGACCGCAACAAACTGCTCCAATTGGCCTTCTGCATCAATCAGCGCAAGAACCCAGTCTACGGAGTACGAGCCTCTTCGTCCGCGAGTCGGGAGCCTGAGTTCTTTTCCCCAGCGCTTTCCGAAAACCACGACGCAGCTCTCCACTTGTTGCCGTTGTAGTAGTTGAGTAGCGGAAACCAACCTCAACTCACGGCCAAAAGCCGAGTTGGCGACATCCCGGAGTACTGCATACTCATCGGCATAGAGACGATTCGGGCAACATATCACCGGCTCCGAGGTCGAAGGTTTGATTGTGCAGACTCCACTTAGCTGTCCATCCCTAAACATCTTCGTACAGCTCGATTGAATGAATGGACAGCGCCTCCCGGCACGAGCATCAGCCGCCTCGCGCGATACATCGGCAGCGTCATACCCGAAGAACTCGATTATGCTAAGTGCCATCTGACTAACCGCCGCTCTAGAGACTCCGGACAGAATCAAGCAAATGCGTCTCGCAGTATGCACGACTTCAACGTTAACAAACAAGAGCGGCGGATACCTCCTCCGTTCGAGAATCTTCCCATCGCCGACCTCTGGCCTTCTGATCTACACATCTGAGCCCCAAACTAAGAAACCGGAACAAGACTGACTAGATCGCGTTTGCAGATGCGACCGCCTTCCCGTGATTCAATCAGCAACAGGAGAGAGCTTATGCCTAGACACTTGTTGCCAAGACAATTGTTGGCGATGGTCGTTGCCCTTTCGATGTCGAGCACCGCGCTGGCCACTTCACCAATAGCGCTGGCTGATCAACCATCCGCGCTGGCTGATTCACCAATCAAGCGCTCGACGGAATCACTCGCGCGCAAAGCACTAGCCGCTCACAAAGACGAATCCGCGAACGCCATTGCTGAGCTACGCTCGATGGGGCCAGAAGGATTGCGCGCCTTTCTTGAAGCCAATCGCTCCGAGATCGAAGCGGCGATTAACACAACCGGTGACTCGCGCGATCGCTTGCCGTCGGCGCAAAACAATCATGTGCTGGCGGCGCTTGACTCGGTTTGCCAACAGAAGGATTGCTATGCGTCGCAGCTTTACTGGTACACAGACCTCGAGCAAGCTAAGGCGGCCGCGCGAGCGCAACGCAAGCCCATTCTGTCGCTGCGGCTGCTCGGCCGATTGGACGAGGATTTGAGTTGCGCCAATAGCCGACTGTTCCGAATCACGCTCTACGCAAACGAACAGGTGTCGAAGCTCTTGCGTGAACGCTTCGTTCTGCACTGGCAATCGGTGCGGCCGGTTCCAAAGCTGACGATCGACTTTGGCGACGGGCGCAAGATGGAACGGACGCTCACGGGCAACAGCATTCACTACGTGCTCGACTCCGAAGGCCGGTTGATCGACGCGCTGCCTGGCATCTACGGCCCGAGGGCGTTCTTGCGCGAGCTGGCGCGCATATCATCGAGCGCTGGGGCCGCGGCGACACTGGCTGCGTTCCGAACCGACGAAGAGCGCAACGCCGCGCTGCGTCGATATCACGAGACGCGATTCAACGAGTTAGAGAACGCGTGGCTCAGCGACGTGAAGCGAGCCGGACTTCGAGTCGCGCCATCACGTGAGATTCCTAAACCTGCGATCGCCGGTTCAAGTCCGAGCGCTCAGAGGGCGGCCACCGCTGCGATCTCAAAAGCGGTGATGGTTGAGCGGCCCATACTCCGCGGCGTGTCGGACAATCCGACGTCGCTCGACTCAATTGGAGGCGACGCCGGCTGGTCAATGATTGCCGGGTTGCACGCCGGGGACGCGACTCTGGATCAGGCGACTCGCGCGTTGATGTTGTTCAAGGACCCATCGCTGTCCGGCTCTTCGCTGCAAGCGGCAGTCACCTCTCTTGAGCGCGCCGTTGCCGAAGACACTGTCCGCAACGAGTATATGTTTCGCGCTCGGATTCACGGTTGGCTCGCGAGCGGAGCTGTGAGTTCGGACGTTGCGAGCTTGAATGAGAAGATCTACGCCGAGTTGTTCCTGACCCCGAGCTGGGACGCGTGGCTCGGCTTGCGGCCAGCCGGCGCTTATTCAGGAATCGATAACGACGGAGTTCGAAAGTAATGAGCGGCCTCTTCAGCGCCGGCGTGCATCGGGAGCTGCATTATCAGGTCAAGGAATGAGAGATGTGCTTCCCAAATCCCCCACACGGAAGTGTGGGACTGGAGTTTGGACATTTGAGAGAATTCTGGCGGCGGAACTCCGTTAGGAGTTCCATGTTTATAGTAACGGAGGTGAGACTGGGCAAACTCCGTTAGGAGTTCAATGTTACGCTTAGTGGCCCAACACATTTCACTCCTAAAGGAGTGAGCATCCAAGCCCCCTTTGTGACTATAAACATGCAACCACTACGTGGTTGAACCCCCACATGGAAGTGTGGGGAATCCCCACACGGAGAGGTGTGGGGATGTTTTCAGAACGACTGAGTGCCCGTTCATTTGCTCTTCGCAAGTATTTGGTCAATCTGCTGACGGCAGAACTGAATATCCGGTCTGCTCGAATAGCTGCCATATACTTCCGGCCCCCATTTCTGTTGAAGCTCTGAGAGCAACCCGGCGGCACGCGATGCGTAATCATGCATCGCCGACTCGTTGCCTGCGAGCTGACTCGCGCGCGCCGCAATCAACCAAGCGTGCCACTCGGAGTCTTGCCGTCCTGAACGCGCGAACGTCGCTTGCGCCTGCAACGCCGTCGTCGATGCGTTCTGTGCGTCGCCGGCTTTGAGCATTACCTCCGCAAGCGCCAGCAGCGCATTGGCAAGCAGTCCGGGATTGCTCTTCTCTTTCGCCATTGCCACTACTTGCTCACACAGCGGCCTGCCTGCTTGAGGCGCACCGGAAAGTCCGTCGGCTAACCCAATCGTATACCTGGCCTGAAGAGCTAA
>JBGQGO010000638.1:0-3532 GCA_041497455.1 Blastocatellia bacterium
ACCGAGTCTGATGGCACTACGACGATCTTTGCACCCGTTCGTTACCAGGTTACTGCTCATGCGCCTGAGGAGCTCGATCTCGGCGCCGCTCGGATCGAAGTTCGGCTGATGCTAAGAGGTCAGATGAGTGAGCCTGCTTCAGCCGACGTTCTGATCACTGATTCGTCAGGAAACGCCGGAAGCGCAGACGTATTCAAGCCGAACGTAACAAACATGGGCGAGCGCCGAATCGGTATCGGTCAAGCGATCACGGTGTCGGTTGACGCCAAGTGGCTCGAGCCTGACCCGTCAAAGGCGTTGATCGTGCTTGAGCAGGGATCAAAGCGAGTCGAGTTGAAACCCGAGATGAACTCAGCGGCGCTTCGCAACAGGTTGCACGGCCGCACTCCGGCAATTCTGATTGCACGGGTCGAAGACGGCGACCTCACAGGCAAAGTCACTGTGCGGGTCTACAACCCGGCAAAGGGCGAGCGGGATGGCCTGAGCGAGGGCACAACAATCGAGATCGTCGACGAAGTAGTACCTCCCCTGGGAATCAAGGTCAGCGAGGCCGGCAAGCAAGACATTGCGATGCTTCGCGCGCTTCGGGAAGAGGCGCTCAAACAGGGTCGCGCGTTTCCGGACTACGACCCGGATGCCCGATATGTGACGATTCGAGCGATCGGTCTTGATTACAACCCGCACTACGTGCGAATAAAGTTTGAGCAGGGAGGCCGGCAATTCATTCTGAAGTACGAAGACTTCTCGTTGATCATCGAGGACCGGTTGGTCGTTCGAGTGCCCGGCGCAATCATGCCCGGCAGCGTTCAACTGACTATCCAAAACAAAGGCGCGAGCGGCTTGAGCGATCCGGTGATTGCGACTATTGAAATCACGCAGCCGTCTAAAAAATGAGATCGTGCTTTGTAGAGGCAGTGTCAACGCGATATGGTAAGACGCGTTTCTTTTGGATTGGCGAACAGAACCGCTTGCCAAACACTTCCCACGTTGTACAATTCGTTCGTCTCGTGACCTCTCGCAATCACTGACAACTTAGAAGGGAATAAAGTATGAAACATACTCGATTCCTTCGATGCTCCCTGCTCGTTGTTCTTCTGTTCAAGACGACGCTTATTAACGGACAGGAACTGAAGCCGGACGACCCATCGCGTGTGGCGAATCGTCCGCCAGATGGGCTGCTCACACAATTACCGAAGCTCTCTGCAGGAGCGCAAGAGGTGGCGAGGGAAATCGGTGTCACCCCGCTAATCGAACAGCTCTACGGGCTGCCCGAGCGGGACCGAGCCGCCCGCGGCGCGATGAGCCTCACAGCGCTTTCGCTGAGGCAGGAGATTACTGAAGTCGTGCTGGGAACCTCGCTCGAGGTGGACGGGATTATTGCGGAGATCGATAGCGAGTTAGCCCAGATGAGCGCGATTCGCGCTGACCTGGAAACACGGCGCGATCGCGCAATCGGCATCAACACCATTGCCAGTATCGTCGCCAGTGGGGCTACGGGCGTGGTTGGGACCGCGCTTCAATTCAAGAATAGTACGGCGAATCTCGGCAACGGTATTGGAGTCGCCGGCGCGGGAATCTCGACCCTTCTTTCTCTCATCGGGCTGCGTCAGCAGCGCGGAGGCGGTAAGGCGCTTGGCGTCGCCCCGAACCTGCTGGCCAAGCTCTTCGACAAAAAACCGGAGTTCCACAGCGACTACCCTGAAGAGGTTTGGACCTATTTGAATGCGATCCCGCCCGCCGAACCCGGGACCGAAACGCGGAGAGCGCTCTTGATAAAGCGCTGGACCGAACTCGACCGGATTGAGTCTACTGAGACGCCAAAGGGACAGCGCAAAATCGAACTCCTTACGAGTAGTGTCTCACAGCAGCGCTCGCTGACGATTGATCTGCTTACCGACCGTGCGGCGATGCTCGAGGATGTGCGGGCGCAAGTCTCACTGATGAAGCGCGATCTGAGCAAACTGATGCTGGCGCTCAGGTCACAACGGATGGAGGAGAAGAAATAGATGGACACACCGGTTGAAATCAACGCCGATACCAAGAGGGGCAACAGGCTCAATAATCTGATAGCGATCAGCGTAGCCCTGCTTGCCGCTTTCATGGCCGTGACCAAGGTCAAAGACGACAACATCGTGCAAGCTATGCTCCAGGCCAAGTCCGATGCGGTAGACACCTGGGGCGAGTACCAGGCCAAACGTATTAAGCACCACCTGGTGGAACTCGGCCACGACCAGACGGTAGCCTTGCGAACGACCGCTCTCCAGAATACAACAGCGCTTGATAGTTTGGTGCAGCATTACGAGGCCGAGACCGCTCGTTACCAGGAGGAGGAAGCGGAATTACAGAAGAAAGCGCGCGCCTTTGAAGCTCAGTACGATGCGCTGAATTACAAGGATGATCAATTCGATCTCTCGGATGCGGCGCTTTCGGTTTGTCTGGCGATGCTCGCGGTGGCGGCGCTCACCAGGAAAGGGTGGTTGCTTTGGGCTTCGTGGCTCATCGCGGCGGTGGGCGTCGTTATGGGAGGAGCGGGACTGTTAGGTCTGAAGCTGCACCCGGATTGGCTGACCAAGCTGCTATCGTAGGCGAGTAGTTGTAAACAGGATACGTGATCGTAAATGCGATCCGAAGGGCGATCTCATTAACACCTCACTTATACCAAGATCGAAGTTTATGTGCGCGTTCATCCCGATTAGAAGTTGTTGGAGGACTATCGGCCTCCACGCGGCCGCCGACTTGAATGAAGCAAGCCAGCACAGACTCGGCTGTCGACCATTTCGAAACTGATTCAGCGCCGCCAGGTAACGACTGGCGAACGTCACGTCGAGCCGTTTCATTCGAGGACCGTTTTCAAATCGGCCTTCAGCGATTCCTTCTTTGACCTTTACCGTGACCTTGCGGTAGAGAGCCGCGAAGAAACCAAGGGCCTTGTTCCTGGATCGAGCGGGCGATGAAGTCACCCAGTTGCTCGATCACTTCATCGATTGTTGCCGGGGGTCCGGATTCTCTTGCGGGTGCGCTCATGGTTTCCTTGGTAGCATAGACTTTAGTCTGTGTCTGGTAATCCCCATAGAACACCAAATACCCGACACAGACTAAAGTCTATGCTACTTGGCCGCTCGCGCGATGGATTCCGCTATTGGCCAGCCAGCGGGCAGCTAAGGCGAGCAGCCGCAGTCTAGCAAGGACGATGACTGCGTTCAAGCGTGACGCTGCCTACGCCAAGGTTCAGAGTTCAACAAGGCAGTTGGACTGCGGACGATGCTGTCACGCGGGAATGTTAGCGGGGCGGCACCTATTTGGAGTGCGCCGCCTATTCCGCGTTCAACGACTGTCGCATGGGTGGCGGCGCTTTTGGATATTTGGAGTGAGCGACCGCAGAACCAGGTCTCTTGGTAGTGTCTTCTACACGCAAACAAAAGCGCCGCCACGCATGCGATAGTCGTTCAATGCGGAACTGGCGGCGCAGTCCAAATAGGCCGCCGCAGTCCAAGAGAATCGCAAGCACGCCTGATTATTGATCGTGATCGGT
>JBGQGO010000639.1:0-3524 GCA_041497455.1 Blastocatellia bacterium
AAGCTGACTCTTGCGCCCTCCTTGAGTGACAATGCCTCAACCCTTCGCGTCCCGCGTCCATCGAACACGCATCCGTTCACGGCGACGCCTTCCAGGCACGTAGCTCCCGCCTCTCTCGCGCGGTCAAACAGGATCTGATCGAAGCGGGCACGGCTTAAGCTCATCGCCCACGTGGCGTCGTGCGACATTCTGGAGACGTGAGTCTGAACTGATTTCCCGCTCGCGACGACCAGGCTCACGCGGACGATCTTCTGCGCGCCGGCCGCGAGCATGCGTTCCATTACGCCGAATCGCTCGAGCGTCGGAAAGCACTCCGGCGTGATGAACTCGCCGCACAGCTTTCCCCTCGGCATGCGTTTCTCCTCCAGGAGCAACACTCGCGCGCTGCGTTGGGAAAGAGATATCGCGGCCGAAGAACCTGCCGGCCCGCCCCCGATTATGATTGCGTCGTAACCAGACATAAAGAGATTGTCCGTAGTCCGTGGTCAGTGGTCAGTAGCTACGGACTACGGACTACGGACGTCTGCCACCAGTGACAACCGGTACGGGAACACCTGTTTCAGCTCACGGACATTCAGGCCGGCGCGCCGCGCCAGGTCATTCATCTCATCGGGAGTGAAGCCTCGGAGCACGGACACAGGCCCATCGTTCCGGGTTAGAAAACTCGCAGCTAGAATCGGCCCCGCGATCCGCGTGAAGTAGTACGGCACCAGGTTCCTGACGAGGTCGTTGACGATGACCGCGCGCCTCGCGATTCGGCCGAAGTCCGCGAGCAGGCGGACCACATCATCGTCACGAAAGTGATGAAGGAAGAGCGACGCGGTAACGAAGTCAAAGCTGCGCGCCGCGAACGGAAGCCTCAGCGAGTCGGCTCGTACAAGGTGAACTTCAGAGCTGACGCCCAATCGCTCGCGCGAGATCCTGAGATTGCGCTCGCTGATATCAACCGCCGCAAGGAACGTGTCCAGCCCGCGTAGCCTGCAGCTCTCAGCAACGGCCATCGGGATATCGGCCGAACCGGTCCCAACGTCCAACAGCGATACCTGCTCCAAGCTCGTATCGTCAAGCCAGGATGAAATCGCGCGCAGCACAACCTTCCTTCCCCCAAGGAATCGGTTGATGCGCCGCAAATCGGATAGGCTCCTCGCCACGTCGTCGTCCGTGCCCTCGCCTGCATCGAGCAATTCTTCTTCGTAGATCCGTTTTGGTGTCAGCATGGTTGGTCAGCCTTCAGCGTTGTGACTTATACACTCGACCGCCGCTCTTCGGACAGTGATCATATCCTCGATTGAGGCTTTCGTTAAGCGGCGCGCCGCCGCCTCGCGAAAGCCCGGGCCTAAGCGAGAGATGACATACATAACGAGAGCGTGCTTGACTTTGAGAAGGGCACGCCATAAAATCGCACTGACTTGACAGGAATCATTTTAGCTTTTAACTAGTATTCACCAAAGTCTCAGCCCCGTCACCGTAGAACAAAGCAGGAAACGAGACCAGAGGTCCGTTTCCAGGGTCTGTCGATGGCAACGAGAGAAGCGGCTGGCAGCTATCGTATCGACGAAGTGGTGACTGCCGGACAAACCGCGCTGGATCAGAGCCGGTTCGAGGAAGCGGCGAACCACTTCAGGTCCGCCCTGCGGTTGGGGGTGCGGTCCAGCGACGAAGAAGCCCGGATTCGCTGCCTGCTGAGCGTCGCGCTCGAGAAGCGAGGCCTCAACCCCGAACAACTCGAGGCCGTCTCCAAGTATGGAAAGCTAGGCGATTTCACCCGCCTATCCGAAGCGTCCCAGATGTCAGTGCTCATCCGGCTGGGATGGGGCCACTGTTTCAACAACGACATCCCTCGTTCGATCGCGCTGTTCAATCAGGCGCTGCATCTTGCTCGCGCGATCGATGATCATGTGCAGATCGGCGAGTGTTACTTCGGGATGGGGCGGGCTTACAGCGTGTTCTCGGAGCTTCGCATCGCTCGCGACCACTACACCTCGGCGCTCGAACACTACCGGCAGGTCGGCAACTGGAGCAAGCTCGCCGAGTCATACATAAACATCGGCTACATCAACGTGCGCGAGGGTGATTTTCGAAGCGCGCTCCATTCGGTTAAGCAGGCGCTGGCCATAATCGGGACCCGGGATGAACCCGATCTGGTTGGACGCGCTCACTGGTATCTGGCGGTCGTCTATTCCAACCTGGGTGAGATAAACAAGGAAATAGCTTCCTGGGAAAAGTGCATCGCGGACTTTGAGCGTGCGGACAACCCGAAATTCGTCGCTATCAATCAGAATAACTTTGCGATGCAGCTCATCCGGTTTGGCGAGTGGAGCCGCGCCGAAGAGCTTGTCAAACGCGCACTCGATACGCTTGGCAGGGTGAACAGCGTTGCGGCTCAGGGGGGCGCCTACGACACTCTCGCACAACTCTACCTTCTGATGGGAAGGCTCGACGAATCGGATCGCGCGCTAGAGAAGTCGCTAGAGATTCTTTCATCGATCAAAAACGGCGAGTGGGCCGAAGCCAGCACTCAGATGACTATCGGCCGCAGCTACTTGATGAAAGGAAAACTCGAGCTGGCCATCGAACCGCTTGAACGGGCTGTTGACATCGCTACGCGACGAGGCGAACAGCACGACCTTCCCGAGGCGCGGCTCTGGCTCGCGGAGGCATTGCTTCAAAACGGGCGGCTGCAGGAAGCCCGCGAGCTTGTCGAAAACGTGCGGTCGTTTCTTCGCGAAACGCCGAACCTGCTGGTGTGGGGATTGATGATGCGGATGGTCGCCAAGATTGAAGTAGCCGACGGCCACCTCGCCGCCGCAATCCAATCGCTCGCGCAGAGCACCTCCATATACACCCTCAGGCGGAACCCTTACCCCTGCGCCGTGAACCAGATATTGCTGGCCGAGCTGCTGGAGCGGCAAGGCAACATCGACCAGGCGATACGCGAAGCTGAGTCCGCGCTTGAAGCCTTCGAACGTCTTCGCGCCGCTATCGACGCGCGCAACGCCAGGACTTATCTCGAATCGCTAAGAGCCAAGCCCGTCGCGCTTGCGTCGTCCGAGAACGCCGAGCCACGCAATCTTGAAGGGGCAGGCGCCGGCAGCCACCACGCACTCGCCTCCGACCTGGCCTCTGCCCTGGACGGTTTCATGGCGCAGCGGCTTGTTCAGGCCGCCGCGTCGCGCGACCTGCTTCTGCACGAGCTTGTCTCGATCGTGAAGGAACAATCCTCGAGCCGCGGAGCGCTTGTGGTTGAGATTCTCACCGACGAATCCGTGGCAAAAGGGGCGCTGAGATTGAGTCTTGCGGCTTCGATCGGACTGAACGAAGCGGAACTAGCCCAAGAGATCAACGCCCTTCGCACGCTTGCACCGGAAAAATACCAGAGCAGTTTTGTTTACCGGCTAAGCGATAATCAGGACTCTGCCTTCTTGCTTCACATCGTCGCTCCTACAGCGCAGCGGTATCTGACCGGCACCGTCAACATGAAGCCCTTGCTGTACATCGTTGAACAGGGGCTCGAGACGCAGGTG